>CAZUFR010000017.1:2785-17262 GCA_964619655.1 uncultured Syntrophomonas sp.
ATGAATAACATTTTCCGGCAATATGATATACGGGGAATTGTAGGTGAAGAACTAAGTGAGCAGATGGCATACGATATAGCCCGCGCATTTGCCGCCTATGCTATAAGGAAAGAGCAGAATACAATATTACTTGGCCATGATAACCGGCAATCTTCCCCTGCTATTAGCAAGATTATGACCGAAGCGCTGGTAAGCTCGGGCTGCAATGTAATTAATCTGGGTATGGTAATAACCCCGATCTTTTACTATGCTGCCCGTCACCTTAATATTCAGGCAGGAATTATGATTACCGCCAGCCATAATCCACCCGAATATAATGGGTGCAAACTATTACTTGGTGATTCTACTATATATGGGGAACAGATTCAGGAGATTAAGCATATTATTGACCGGCAAAACTATTTTACCGGACCTCGGGGATCAGTAAAAACGCTTGATATAAGTGATGCTTATGCCCGCATGATTAGTGAAAAAATTTCTCTTAAGCGCAAATTAAAAATAGTAGTAGACTGCGGTAACGGAACTGCCTCTCTTTTTGCCCCCCGGATTTTTCGCGAGCTCGGTTGCGAGGTAATTGAGTTATTCTGTGAGTCGGATTCCAGTTTTCCTAATCATCACCCTGACCCCATTAATCCTGACAACATGCAAGATTTGGTTAAGCAGGTTATCGAGCATAAAGCCGATTTAGGTATAGGAATTGATGGTGACGGCGACCGTTTAGGAGTTGTAGACGAAGAAGGTAATTTAGTCTGGGGCGACACCTTAATGATACTTTTTTGGCGCGATATTATGCCCCGTCATCCTGGCTCCAAAGCTATTGTAGAAGTAAAATGCTCCCAGGCTCTTATAGATGAAATAAAACGTCTGGGAGGAGAACCAATATTATATAAAACCGGCCATTCTCTGATTAAGGCCAAAATGAAAGAAATTGACGCCATATTTACGGGAGAAATGTCAGGCCATATGTTTTTTGCTGATGAATATTATGGTTTTGATGATGCCATCTACGCCGGTGCCCGCCTTTTGTCACTGTTATCTAGAAGCGATAAGAGTTTAAAGGAAATGCTTTCTGATATTCCTCGTTATTACTCTACCCCGGAAATTCGCGTACCTAGTAGTGATGCGGCCAAGTTTGATGTAGTTAAGAGAGTAATACAGCACTTTAGCCCTAAATACCCCATATTAGATGTGGACGGAGCCAGGATTATTTTTCCTGGTGGCTGGGGATTGGTTCGCGCTTCTAATACCGGACCTGAGCTGATTGTCAGATGTGAAGGAAGTTCCCCTGATGCGCTTGAAAAAATTAAAAATGAATTGTTTTCCTATTTAAAGGAGGCCGGTTTACTAATAGCTAGTAGTTAGACCCGAAACTGGAATCACCACAATTTATCACCAGGCACCTGGGGTATAAGCAGGAAAATTATCTGGGACAATAGTTTTTAAGAACTATAGGAGCTCATTCTTAAGGAGTGGAAATACAAATGAGTATATTGAATCTTGGTACTTACCCGCCAAAACAGTGCGGCATAGCTACTTTTTCCATGGATTTGCGGCGTAGTCTGCTCAAGAATAATTGTGATGTCAAAGTTATGACCGTTTCCGATGAAAACTATCAATACACGTATCCTAGTGAAGTTCTTTTTGATATTAAACAGAATAACAAAAAGAATTATACAAAAGCGGCGAAATTCATTAATACATCCAACGCGGCACAATTGGTCATTATTCAGCATGAGTATGGTATTTATGGAGGGGAAGATGGGGATTATATCCTGGAGTTAACCCGCCGCTTGCATAAGCCGTATGTAGTTGTTACTCATACCGTCCTGCCCCAACCTTCCAAACACCAGAAACATGTCTTAAACCAATTATGCCAGAACGCCGCCGCCGTAGTATGTATGACCCGAAAATCAGCAGAGTTGCTTTCTAATCTCTATGAGGCTCCAGGGGAATTGATTCATGTTATTCCCCACGGGGTACCTGAATTTAAGAAGCAAAGTACTAATTTATTAAAAAAATGGTATGGGCTCGAAGGACGCGAAATAATTAGTACTTTTGGTTTAATCGGGCCAGGTAAAGGATTAGAGTTGGCCATTGAAGCAGTTGCACCGCTAGTAGATGATTGGCCTCAACTATGTTATATGATTCTGGGGCAAACTCATCCTATGCTCCAAAAGTATGAGGGGGAAAAATATCGTAACATGCTGGAGGACAAGGTGCATAGTCTGGGTTTGCAAGATAACGTATGCTTTGTGAACAAATACCTTAGTGATGAAGAGATAGGAGAATACCTGTATATGACCGATATTTACCTGAGTCCGTATCCTAATAAGGATCAGGCCGTTAGTGGCACCATGGCTTTTGCTGTAGGCTGTGGTAGAGCGATAGTTTCAACTTCCTACGCCTATGCCACTGAGGTCCTGGCTGATAAACGGGGTCTTTTGGCCTTGAGCTCGGAACCTGAGGAACTATCGCAGCTGATACGAAGCCTTTTAATGGATGAAGCTCTAAAAACCAGACTGCAGAACCGATCACTAGAGCTCGGCAAATCCTGGACCTGGGTTAATGTTGGTAAACAATATAGAAATTTGTTTAAACAGGTCTTAGATAATAATTATATTAGTGAGGAGCATTTTTTAAGTTATGGTGGACTATAGGCAGTTAAATGCTATGACTGACGAAAACGGTATTCTTCAGTTTTCTCGCCTACAAAAACCTGATCCAGGTAGTGGATATACCCTCGATGATAATGCCCGCGCCCTTATAGTAGCCCTTTCTCGGGATGATGGTTATGAGTTGGCGGGATGTTATGCTACTTACCTTTATCGCTCTCAGCGCCTGGATTCCTGGTCTAATTTTGAACTTAATGGTCAGTTTAGTTCCAGTTTCGATTCCGAGGATAGTGTTGGCCGGGCTTTACTGGCATGTTGCCTGGGAACTACCAGTTCATGGCCTGAAATTAGAAAGATCTGTATCGATATGCTGGTTCGTAATCTGCCCCAGACTTTTGATTTTACTTCCCCCCGGGCTATAGCTTACACCCTGGTAGGGCTCTGTAAAGGGGAAATCCCAGTATTTCCAGAAAAATTATCACACCTGGTATCACTGTTATGCAACCGACTAATTAATTTTTATCAGTTAAAACATGATAAGGGATGGTTCTGGTTTGAAGACTATCTTACTTATTGTAACGGTATTCTCCCTCAGGCCTTGTTTGCCGCATATTCCCTTAGTGGCGATAAAAAAGCTCTTAAGATAGGGCATGATTCTCTCAACTTTCTAAATAGTATTCTGTTTCGAGATGGCTATCTCAATATCATAGGAAACCAGGGATGGTATAGTAAGGGCGGATATATACCATTATTTGACCAGCAACCGGTAGATGCTGCCTCCATTTATTTTGCCTGTATGGAGGCTTATCAAAGTATTGGTAATCAGGAATATCTTGAATTAGGAAAATTAGCTCATGCCTGGTACCGGGGGGCAAATATTCACTCCCTGTCTTTGTATAATACAGCAACCGGGGGTTGTTTTGATGCTTTAACTGCTGATGGGGTTAATCTTAACCAGGGAGCTGAATCCACTCTGTCTCTAATTCTTTGCGATCAGTATGCAAAAACAAAAATGCAGTTGGAGACGAAGGGCGAGTTTAGTTCTTAATGAAGAATAAGAGGTGAGGAGTAAGTCGTGAGGACTACCGCATTACCTTTCGGGTACCGAATCGAATTTTACTGTAAAAGTGGTTCCAGAAGGGGTGCTGTCTACTTCTAATTTCGCTTTGTGCCTTTCAATTATTCCAAAACAAATAGCCAGGCCTAGTCCAGTTCCAGTATCTTTGGTAGAGAAAAAAGGAGTCCCCAATTTCTCCTTAATATCTTCAGGAATACCTTTTCCCTGGTCCTTTATGGATAGCGAGACTATGTTCTTTTCCTGCCGGGTAGTAATCTCCACCATTCCCCCGCGAGGGGTTGCCTCCAGGGCGTTGCGCACCAGATTAATTATGAGTTGCCGTATTTCTTTTACATCCAGTAAGAGGTCAGGCACATCTCCCAGTTTAAGTAAAATGGTTCGATCACTTAGAAATGCATCTGCTTGTAGCAATGGAGCGAGGGATCTGATTATTTGATTTATTTGACAAGGTTTTAAATCGACTATTTTATTCCGGGCCAGGTTAAGAAATTCACCAAGGATGCCATTAGCCCGATTTAATTCTTCAATCATAATTTCCAAGTATTCCCGTTTATCATTAAATTCCCCATCTTTAAGCAATAGTTGCAAAAAACCATTAACTGTAGTCATCGGATTTCTAACTTCATGAGCTATTCCAGCAGCTATTTCTCCTAAAGTATGCATTTGATCCAAACGGGTCATTTCGGCTTGAAGCTTTTTATATTCAGTAATATCATCGCAAAGTATCACAGCACCTGTTGCTTTACCATTATTAACCAGGGGAGAGCCTTTTATATGAACCAGTAATTCTTGACCATTTTTGCATATTAGGCGGTGCTCGTATCTATTAACCTTTATTTCCTTTAACCGCTGTTCAGCAAATGAACGTACCTGCTCCCGATCATCCGGATGGACAAAATCAAATATGCAGCGGCCTATCATCTCTTCCTGACTATAACCAGTCCCGTCGGTTGTCTTTTTATTAACAAATGTTATATTAAAATTCTCATCATAAGTGTAACAAAATTCATTCATATTATTAAATAAAGTATTCAGACAATTATATTGTTCAACTAGCCTACTTTCATTCTCCCGAACTTTTTGTTCCGCTTGCTTGCGTGCTTCAATGTCTCGAAAAGCAACTACCAGCCCTTTATGACGGTTGTTTTCATCAATTAAAACATTTCCTACCGCTTCCAACCAGATGTAATAACCTTCAGCATGACGGCAGCGAAATTCCAGTCTGACCGAAGACTGTTTTCTTATGGCCTGGTTAACTACATAAAGGAAATGCCTGCGATCTTCGGGGTGAACCAGGTCCAGATTAGGCTTGCACAACATTTCTTCCTGAGAATAACCAAGGAGATTTTGACAGGAGGGACTGACATAATCAATAACCCCATCTCGGTTAAACATGGCTATCCCATCCATCATGTTATCGGTAATTTCCCGGAGACGCTGTTCACTATTACGCAAAGCCTCTTCCGCCAGTCTCCGTTCATTGATATCCCGGGTAATGACCATAATATAATCTGGTTGTTCCACCCGTTTAATAAGATAACCCTGGACATCCACCCAGATGTAGGAGCCATCTTTTTTTCTCTCTCTAAATTCACCAGTAACGCTTCCTTTTTTCAATCCCTCAGACAGTAAAGACTGTGCATATTCCATTTCTTCCGGGTGTACCAACCCCAGACCGTGTTGCCCCATCAACTCTTCCGGTGTAAAACCTAATAACCTGTAATTAGCGGGACTGGCATATATATAATTAAAGCTTTCCCGGTCAAAGAGATCTATCATCTCCATAGAATACTCTGCTATAAGATTATAACCACCCTTTAATGCATCAAGTAACAAAGGAATTCCTCCCAAACTTTTAAATGAGTTACCCAGTTAATGATTTTTCAATTATGAATTCCCGTTAGATTTGAATCTAATCTGAAATCGATTTTCATCATCATTACTAATTACATCAATTCGAGCCTGATGCCGGGCAGCAACTCCATAACATATTACCAATTCCATCCCCGCACTATCCTCATAATCGGCATAAAACTGAGTCCCCAGCTTCTCCAATGCATCTGAAGTAACTGCCCCCTGGTCCACCACCTCCAGAATCACTTCATCTCCCTGCCACCAGGTGGCAATCTTGACGTTACTGCCTGGCGGAGCAGCTTCCAGGCGATTATGTACCAGGTTTATTATTAACTGGCGGATTTCTCTTTTGTTCAGGAATATTTCTGGAATTTTCCCCAGTTCCAGCCTAATAGTTTTATTTGCCAATATAGCATCTGCCTTTAACAAAGGGTATAACCCCTTAATTATCTGATTAAGATCTTTTAGTTTCAGATCTATTATTTTATTTTTAGCCTGCAACAAAAACTCGCTTATTATCAAATTGGTTTTATCTAGTTCCTCTAACATAGTCTCGAAATAGCGGTTATAACGGGCAAAATCATCGCTATTCTGAAGCAGTTGTAAAAACCCCCGAACTAATACCAAAGGATTCCTAATATCATAACCATTACCTCCAGCCATCTCTCCTAATTGTGATAATCTCGTCATTTCTTTTTCCATCTGCAGCTGCTCACTTATATCTTCGGCCAAAACCAGAACCTGGCTTACATTGGAATCAAAATGATTGATAATGGGCGTTGATTTTATGCGCAGCAGGGTTTCCTGACCGTCTTTACAATTTACGAATAGTTCATAGTCGTTCGAGACTCTTAAGTTAAACCGCTCCTCTACCTGTTGGCCTATAAACTCATGTTGTTCCGGAACTGCCAAATCAAAAAGGGACATATTCTGCAATTCCTCCATACTATATCCGGTGCTTTCGATAGCCTTCCGGTTAGCATAAGTTAACCGGGAATTACGATCATAAGTAAAAAGCCATTCGTTCATATTGTTAATGAGTGAATTCTGATAATCGAGCTGTTTTTGTAACTCCTGTTCTATTAACTTCCTTCTTCCTATATCCCGTGATATCAATATTACTCCGGAGGTACCATCAAGTGACTCATACCTCTTACCGCTAGTTTCCAGCCAAACAAATGAGCCATCTTTTTTAAGACAGCGGTATTCGATATTACCAGCAGCATTCTCTTTAATTGCTGAAATTAACTTGGAAGCCACATATTCTCGATCGTCTGGATGCACATTGTCCAAACAACTCCGGCTCAAAAATTCCTCTTTAGAGTAACCCATGATTCTCATATTAGAGGGGCTTACATATTTAAAAAATAGGGTTTCCGGTTCTACTACAATAATCATATCCTCTGCATTTTCAGCAATTAATCGGTACTCTTCCCCCGATGGAAAAGGAATTCCCTTATTTAATGGGATGGCCTCGTTTGCATAGTGCACCTTTTTCTACCCCCACGATCTTTTAGTGTTAAAATTCCCCATTAATTCCATTATTCCTCCTTTTAATATGATGTTTTTTAGACTTTATGCTGTTAAGCAAAGGGGAAGTCCTGAATTATCATATCCGGCGAAAGGTTTCGGGGATTAAATCAGCCAGGGTAGCTTTGGCTAATCCGATACTGGTGTCAGCCGCACCATAGTACACTAGAATCTCGTCATCATCCTCCAAAACCTCTTTATCTGTACCTGAAACCGCACCACAGGTAAAAACTACATTGGGTACCCAGGCTCCGCTAAGCCCTATTTCATAATCCTCTTCTGGTTCCAGTATAGGATTAGGAGAACGATAAATAACTTTTTGGGGATTATTTAAATCAACCAGGATAACTCCCAGGCGGTAAACATAATTGTGGTCTACACCGTGGTAAATTAATAGCCATCCATATTTGGTCTTTAAGGGCTGAGCTCCTGCCCCAATTTTTAACGAGTCCCACATCCTGCCCGGGCGGGGGCCGAGAATTATTGCATGCTTGTCTTTTAATGGAAACTTGATTTCGTTACAGTAGGTAACCCACATACTGGGTTCTATGCGGTGGTATACCACATATTTACCGTTAATCTTCTCCGGAAATATAATAGCATCTTTATCCCAAATGTTTTTAAATGCCAGCCCTTCCCGCTGCCAGTTCTGGTATTGACCTTGCAGAAAATCATCCACCCGGATGGAGGCAGCAGCTATCTGAGCCATATTCCCATCATAAGCGGTGTAGAGCATATAGATTTTATCGTTAATTTGGATAACCCGGGGGTCTTCACAACCCATCCTTTCTTCCGGTATTTCCGGCGATAAAATAGGCTGTGGTAAACGTTCCAAGACCCGGTACCCGTCAGTTATGGCCAATCCGATGCGAGAAATATTGTCATTTCCTACTGCCCGGTAAAAAAGGTACACCTGGTCACCTAAACGTAAAGCTCCAGGATTTAATACATATTTACTCTCCCAGAAACTATCTTCTATAGGCTGCAGTAAAGGATTACCCTCATAACGTTGCAAGTGTTTACTGGGTTCGTTGGTTGTTTCCTGTACAACTACGGCCACATCCTTGGGCCTGGTAGGTAAAAGAGTGTCAAGCAAATTCTGATTACTCTTGCCGTTCTGTATATGGCGAAATACTATCTGCATAATCTCATCCGGATCATATCCTAATTCCTCATAAAGGAACTCCAAAAATTCATGATTAAACCAGCGGCTTTCTACGCTGGTGGTAAGGGGTGTAGGTAGATTTAACCCCCCTTTAAAACTATAGCTGGCCCAACTCCAACTGCTACAAGTTAAAAAAGTTCCATTCTCCAGAACCTGGCTTAAGCCATACGATTCAGCCATCAGGCTGAACATATGGGCGGCCTGTTCATCTCCCTGGTTCTGAAAATCATTAGCCAGTTGTTTTATTTTGGCTACCAGTCCCCGGTGATGATAGTTCTCAAATATACTGTGGGCGGAGAACTCATCCCCTTTTTGCAAACCCAGCAATGAATTACCGATTTTGGCACTTATATTCTTTCTTTGAGCTGCAATCAGGGTAAACAACTGGGAGTAATTTGTTACCATCGCCATACGCCTTAACAAATTGGTAAAGTAGCGTATCTTAGGGTATTTACCGCCTTTATCTGCTTCCAACCCCTTTACCAGTATCCGAGCAGTTACCCGATTAAGGTTGGATAGTTTGCCGGGAGATAAACCGGTACGCAGTTCTTCGCTTAAAATCAGAGGTTTAATATCTACCCACTCAAAGCTTTCCGGTTTAAGGTTATCCAACAGCCAGATTAAGTCGCGGTCAGTATAAATCCAGCTTTCCATCAGATTGGCATAACTTACTATATCCCGAGCATCCGTATGGGCTAAGAGCTCCGCCGGCTTGTAAACACCCATGGGAATCATTAAATTTACCGGGGGGAAACGTACCACCATTTCCCGCAACAAATCAGAATTTATTGTAAACATCCGCTGCTGGGGAAACAAGCCAAACAGGGCATCAACAAAGCTCTGCAGTCCCTGATGGTGGCGCAAATCCCCAGGTAATAAGCGATCCAGAACCCTCTCGGCTTCGGCCATAAAATTTTCCACCGCCATAATTAAAGCCTGGGGTTCTGAATTAGCACTAATTTGCAACTGCTCCACTATAAAATCCATAAATCTTTTTTCGTAGCGTTTTCTCAGTTCTTTAAAAATATTATCAGTCGCAACCATTTTACCGTCTTTACCAGCTATCTTTTTTGGTACCACAACTGGTTTACCAGGTACATATTCCATATATCCCAGCGGTATTATAGGAGGTTTTAGTTGTTCTTGACGGTTGAGCCACTTGTGGTCAAATTCAGGCTTAGCCTGCCAAAATTGGGTATTCAGGTTCATACGTATAGAATCCATTTTACGAACCATAAGTTCATTTTTTTCAGCACCTAAAGATGCGGGCAAGTAGTTACTGAAAGTGTTCATCTCTTCCATATAACTGGCTATGCGACCATTATAAATTGCAGTCAACAACAAAAGTATATCCTCTGCCTTTTGATCCTCAAATATATAATAGAGCAGGAGATTATAAACTGCCGACACCCATACCCGGTCTGAGATATGAAAGTTATCACCCATGTTTTCGGTAATCTCTGATATCATTTCGGGTGATAGACAAGAGCTTAGCAAAGTAGGGTTTTTGCTGCAGCCGTTAACAAAATTTGCAAGTAATTCCGGCATAGGATAGTTAACCATATCCGGATTTTTGACTTCGCTGCGAGCAAGAATATCGGCAACCTTAATAACCAGCCGATCCTTAAGCCAGATAGCGCTGTCCCTTTTTATAGCTTCAAATATAGTTTGAGTAATTTCATAAAATATGCGGTTTCTTTTATCCAGGTTATGCTGGGCTATTTCCCCACCTAGATTTAGTTCGCAGATATTCTTATTCCAGCTAAGGGCTCTAGTTAAGAGCCAGAAATCTATCCCATGACCACTGATACTTTCGCCCCAGAATCTGGCCTCATGGGCCAGTTCCTCAATAAAGTCATGGGCTATCGCATAAATTCCACCTAGCGGGTCGCTTACCCGGCAGCCGTAAAAGGATTCCAAAATCGGAGCAGCCAGCATATGGGTAATACTGTCTATCCCAGAATGCCGCCTTAAGCTGGCCAAAACCATATCATACTGTCCCTGTATAGGGGTTAAAAGACTATCCAACCAACATTTTTCCGTTTCCACCCCCTGGGCGCAAGCCATACCGATACTAAACAATAACAGATCAGCATCGAGACTTTTAGATATCTCTAAAATAGCCCGCACCCTCATGCCTCGTCCACTTAGCTGTGCCGGCATCAGGAATTCTATATGCGGATGCTTAAGATTCAATTCCTTAATAGCCCGCAAACTATCAGCAGCCGAAATATCACCTACGCAAACTATTAACTGCCTGCGTCCTATCCAGGATTCCAGGACTTTATCCACTGATTGTAATAAGGCCACCAGTCGCTCCTGCTCATCTGGAAAGGGTATGCCTAATACTAAATCATAGTCAGTATATTTTTGCAGCAGGGGAGTAATTTCTTTCATAGTCTGGTCAAAAGCACTTTCCATGTTAAAACGGGTCAACTACTTTAACCCCCTTGAAAGTTTTTATTTCTCTAATAATTATGCTCATTTTATAGCTATTATATTTTATCCCAGAGCTTAAATAATGCTACATCCTTAACGAAAACTGTTACGACATTTTTCGAGATGCCCATCCAAGGTAAGATTTACTACAATAATCTTTCATTAAATGCAAATCATATTATCAGGACATGAAGTTAATCCAAAAAAGAGGTGAAAATATGGAAACGGGCATTGATGTAATGTATGAAGAAGACTTTAAAAACCAGCCCCTCTACCGTAATCAGTTTAACCTTAACAATGAAGAGCGGGCGAGGTATCTGGAAATGGTGCCAGAATGGTTTAAGAGATGGCAAGAAGAACTGGATAAGATTTATTAGAGTTATAGACCTAAAAGGCCAGGTCCCTTTTATTAAAGAAATGGACCTGGCCTTTTTATAGTCTTTTACATGATTTATATTATTTTCCTAAGCTTTAAAATAGCAGTAGCTTTAACATTAACTGTTTTGCGACATTTTTCGGGGAATGTTAGAATGAATCCAAGGTAATATTTGTTAGTAATCATGCACTAGCCTGATAATAATAGTTGTTTCCTGTAGACATGGGGGGTTGTACGACAGGTTAGGAAAGAGGTGAAAAACATGGAATTAACTATTTATGAACAAGACTTTAAAAACCAGCCCCTCTATCGTAATATATTTAATCTTAGCAAAGAGGAGCAGGAGCGGTATCTACAGATGGTACCTGCATGGGTAAAGAAATGGCAAGCAGAATTGGATAAAATATACGAATTAGATAAAACACATGCTGCCTAGTTCTTATACCTTTTTAAGAGAAATATTAAGGCCCATTCAATCGAATGGGCCTTAATATTTTATAAAAGTGCTTCCATCTGGTCTAATAATCGGCCAAAGTACTCCAGAGCCTGTTCCACCGGTTCAGGTGCAGCTAAATCTACTCCTGCCTTTTTCAAAAGGTTTAAGGGATAATCAGAACTTCCCGATTTTAAGAAATCTAAATATCGGGCTACTGCAGGTTCACCTTCTTTTAATATTTGTTCTTTAATAGCCGTAGCAGCAGAAAAACCGGTAGCATATTTGTATACATAAAAGGCTGAATAAAAGTGCGGTATGCGCGACCATTCCACTTCAATTTCCGGGTCTATTACCACCTCCGGACCAAAATACAGGGTATTAAGCTCCCGATAGATTCGACATAATTCTTCCGGGGTTAATCCCTCTCCGGCTTCCACCTTTTCATGGATTATTTTTTCAAATTCGGCAAACATAGTCTGACGGTAAACTGTACCTCTAAATTGCTCAAGGTAGTGATTAATTAGATGCATTTTCTCCTGCCGGTTATTAGAATTTTGCAGCATATAATCGATTAGTAGGGATTCATTAACCGTGGAAGCTACTTCCGCCAAAAAGATGGTGTACTGACTGTAGATGAAGGGCTGATTCTTATTAGAGTAGTAAGAATGTAAGGAATGACCCAACTCATGTGCCAGGGTAAATACATCGTCCAGCTTATTATCATAGTTCATTAAAACATAGGGGTGGGTGTCAAAAGTTCCCCAGGAGTAAGCCCCGCTGGTCTTTCCCTCATTTTCACAAACATCAATCCAGCCGGATTCCATTCCTGTTTTAAGTAAAGTCAGATATCTATCTCCCAGGGGCTTAAGCCCGTTTAGAACCTGTTCCCGCGCCTTTTCGTAAGGGACTTCCACCCGGTAATCGCTTACCAGAGGGGTATAAAGGTCATACATATGCAGTTCTTCTAGTCCCAGCATCTGCTTACGCAGTTTCATATATCGATACATATAATCCAGCTTGTCATGTACCGTATTGATAAGCTGTTCATATACCTCCAGGGATATATTATCCTGGTCCAAAGCTGCTTCCAGGGCTGAAGGATATTTACGGGCACGGGCATAGAAAATATCCCTCTTCACACTGGAAGCCATAGTACTGGCCAGGGTGTTTTTAAACTTACCATAAGTACTGTATAGGGCGGTAAAGGCTTCCTGGCGCACCCTCCGGTCGCTGCTTTCCATATAGCGGCCATACCTGCCTTTAGTCAATTCTACCTCCTGTCCGGTTTCATCTTTTATAGCAGGAAATTTTATATCGGCATTATTAAACATATTAAAGATATTTCCCGCCGCACTGGATAGGTCAGCACTCATGGCCAGTAAGCGTTCTTCTTCCGGGGAGAGTATATGTTCCTGCTGCCGCCAGAGTTCCTCTAGAAAATGACGGTACGGCTTTAAATCCTCTTTTTCTTGGAAAAACTCCTCTATTTTTTCTACAGGTATAACGGTTATCTCCGGAATTACAAAGGAGGTAGTACTACTAACCTGCACGCTCAGCCGTTCAATCCGCTCGAAAAGGGTTTGATAGTGGTTATTGGCATTATCCTCATCGCGGCGCATCCGGGCATAAACGTAGAGTTTTTCTGAGCGGCGCTGTAATTCCTCCAAGCGTTTCAGGATATCGTAAAGGACCTCTGCAGATTCCTGCAATCGCCCTTGAAAAGCTTCTATCCCCGGCAGTAATTCCTGCACCCGTTGGAAATCTTCTTCCCAGACCTCTTCATTAGCATAAGCATCTTCCAGTTTCCATTTGTATTCTTCAGCTATTTCATGGCGTTTCTTGATAGCATTACTCATTAAACTACCTCCTCTATTAGCAACGGGATATTTGTATATATAACCAACAAATACCATCAATAATTATAGCATGATCTTTATGCTAGTATTAGCGTTGACAGATCATTATAGTAATACCAAATCAAAATTTTTACCAACGCCCGCGCTATTAAGCAGGAAAGTCTAGTAATCCTTGGCCCAGGGAGGAGCCTGCAGGTGAACTTCAAAACGTTCACCCTTAAATAGGGAATCAATAATACTTCGTGCTATCTCCCGGTCAACTTCCCAGTAGCTGGCTCCACTGTATGGGTCAACAAAGTGGTAACCAGGCAAGGTCTGGTTGATAATGTCATCTTCACTAAGTCCGGGTATAAGGTTGGTCAGATAGACTATATCGCTTAAGGATACATTGCTTTGGACATTTTCCCGGAATTGAGCCAGCAGTCGGGGTAAGCGGGGAACAGTCTCTTTACGACCAATTTGTTTAGCTAGTGCCTTCAATAGCCTTTGCTGCCTGGCCGTTCTACCGATGTCTCCCTCCTGGGTTTCGCGAAAACGGGCATAAGTCAGGGCCTCTTTTCCATTTAGGTGGCGATCGCCTTTTTCCAGAAAAACCCCATTGGAATAGCTCCTAAGACTAATGTCTACGTACATATCTACCCCTCCCAGGGTATCAATCATTTTTTCAAACCCCTGGAAATTGGTAAGGACATAGTAATCCACGTCTTTGCCCAACAGGCGTGATACTTCTTTGCAGCTTTCTTCTGGGCCCTGTAACTGGTTGACCATATTTATTTTCCCGGTTCTATCCCTTCCTTCTATTCTGGTATCCCGAGGAATAGAGAGCAGTACGATTTTACCCAGTTCATAATTTAAACTGGCTACAATCATAGTATCACTACGAGCTTTTTGCTCTCCCTGCCGGGCATCAATGCCCATGAGAAGAATGTTTACCACTTCTCCGCGGCCAATCCGGCTTTTAATGGAGCGCGGAATAACATCATTTATTTCGGCTCCCACCAGGGTCAGGCTAAGGATTAGCACCAATATAAGTCGAGGTTTTTTTATTTTCTTCAATACATTACCATCTCTCTTACCATTTTATCGCTACTAATTTTATGTTAATAATACTGGTAACAGAACATGGTACTT
>CAZUFR010000017.1:17362-20239 GCA_964619655.1 uncultured Syntrophomonas sp.
CATTTTATCGCTACTAATTTTATGTTAATAATACTGGTAACAGAACATGGTACTTGTCTAGGTAATTAAAAACAGAGGCTAATAACAAAGTTGTCTTCCTAAATAACTGCTAATTTAGGACTTGTTTAATTGTTTAGAGTGAGGGGTAAGGGGTGAGGATACTTCCCTTGCTCTGCTGCCGTCCTTGTTCCTAACCTTATGGCAATTTTCTTAAGTAATCCCAGATTAACAATAGGCTTTAAGGACAGGTAATAGAACCAGATCAGAAATATAAAAACCTGACCTGGGTATAACCCCAAGGCCAGGTTTTCTGTAGCGATTATAATATTGCTAATATCCATACATACCAGTATTATCTCCGGGTGCTTGTTCAGGCAAGGGTGATTGCTGTTGTTGCTGTTCTGGTAAAGTCTCGCCGCTGTCACCCGACGGTGTATCATTGTTGCCTGTTTCTGTTCCTGGTGTTTGCCCTTTATCAGTTTCCTCAGGCACTTTATCGATGGGTAATGGTTCCCCGTCAGTTTCATCAGGATTGAGGTCACCTGGCTGCTCTCCGCTCAGGTCACCTGTACCCTCCTTGTTTTCCCCCTCATCTTCTGTAACTTCAGGGTCTTCTTCCACAACTGGCTCCAGCTCTATTTCCGGCTTTTTCTTCACCCAGTTAGGCGGGTCCTGAGCCACATCATACTTTTTTCCAGCAAAAAGGTCATCAATAATGCCGGCAGCTATCTTGGGATCAGCCTGCCAGTAGCTAGCTCCAGCATCCCAATATCCTGGCAAGGTCTGGGTATATATCTCCAGGGACTCAAAGTTTTTAGCCAGTTTAGCCATGGTTATCATATCCGTTACAGGTATGTTTGTATGAACATTTTTCGCCAGTTCAGGTAAAAGTTCCGGTAACTTCAATATAGTTTTACCTTGAAACATCTCTTCCGCCAGGGCCTTAACAAACTTCTGTTGTCTGCCGGTACGCCCAATATCTGCGGTGGGTCCTCCCCGGTAGCGTACATAACCCAGGGCCTCCTGACCATTAAGCCTCTGAACTCCTGGAGGAAGGTTAATCCGGAGTTTAGGGTCAGGGTCACGGTGAGTCATATTAGGTGGAACATCCAGGGTTACACCACCCAGAATGTCTACAATGCGGGCAAAGCCGTCAAAGTTGGTTGCTACATAGTGATCCACCCGGATATCCAGTAAATCTCCGGCCACCCTGCAGGCAGCTTCCGGACCCTGCAGATAATTTACGCTATTGATTTTGTCATAATGGTTTCTTTTAACTTCAACCCGGGTATCGCGAGGAATCCATACCATAGCAATTTTATTGGCCTTAGTGTCTATACTGGCTAGAATGATGGTATCGCTGCGCGAATTAGTTTCCATTTTGCGGGCATCAATACCCATAAATAGTATGTTAATTTGCTTACCCCGCTCTGCTTTGGCGGTTATAGAACGATCAAATGGCCCTACCTGAAGGTGGTTGCCAATAAATGCACCTGTAGCAAAGGTTGCTAAAAAAATTGTTATACAGGTTAGTATTAATCGGTAATTTGCTTTAGCCCTTCCCACGATTACTCCTCTTTCTTTTTGCTGTATTGCAAATCAATCTATTTTAACAAGCATTAGAAATACTGTCTATGATAATACTTCCAGTTTAGATTTTATTGTACTGAACAGCTCCTTAATACCTGTACCGTAACGGGCTGATACACACGTCCCTCCGGAAATATTTGACTCAACCAGATCCATTTTGTTAAATATTCTCAAAATCCGTTCCTGGTCAGCTCCCAGCTTTTCCAACACATCTTCGACTACCTCAATTTTATCCAGGTGATCAGTATCCGAGATATCAATTACATGTAACAGCAAATCGGCGTCTAATACTTCTTCCAGGGTGGAACGAAAAGCTGCTACCAGGTTAGGGGGTAAATCCTGGATAAATCCTACGGTATCCGATATTAGGATTTCCTCCCCGAGTGCTATCTGGACTTTCCGGATAGTGGTATCCAAGGTCTGAAAAAGTCGGTCATTAGCCTCTACTTGTTCGCTGCGGCTGCTATGCCCGATTTTACAAAGAGCATTAAATAATGAGGATTTTCCGGCATTAGTATAACCTACCAGTGAAATTAGGGGTAAGCCTGCCCGCTGACGCTGTTTTCGGTGCAGATTACGGGTTTTTTCAACCTTATCTAACTGCTGTTTAATGTCTTTTATACGCCGCCGGATTACCCGTCGGTCCATTTCCAGTTTTTGCTCACCGGCACCACGGGTGCCTATTCCTGCACCGGTCCGACTCAACTTTTTACCCATACCCGTTAACCGGGGTAACCTGTATTCCAGAGTAGCTAATTGTACCTGCAGTATACCTTCGCGGGATCTAGCCCGGCGGGCAAATATGTCCAGAATCAGCATAGTACGGTCTATAATTCTTGCCTCCATGCTTTCATCCAGGTTACGTAACTGTACCGGAGTTAGTTCAGTATTAAAAACCACAATATCTGGTTCCATCTCTTCTACCAGGTGTATTAACTCCTCCAGCTTACCCTTACCAATGCAGGTAGCACTATCCGCTTTCTCCCGAGATTGGGTAAGCACAGCTATAACCCGCCCTCCAGCAGCCTCTACCAGAGCCTTCATTTCGTTAATTGAAGCTTCAATATCAATATTTTGTTTTTTTCTATTTATTACTACGAGCAGAACTTTTTCTTCTGACAGGGGTTGGTTCATTATTAACTCTCCTATTTACTTATAGTCGGATACATCATCCATTATAGTAAAGCCTTTCCCTTTCGCCAACTGTCTTGATATATAATGAGTATTTTTTCCCTACCTGCAGACAATATAAAAACAGAAAGATAAGTTTTGAATTAAGAATTAAAA
>CAZUFR010000018.1:0-5755 GCA_964619655.1 uncultured Syntrophomonas sp.
CGTCCCCTTGACAATCCTGCTTTTGTGGGGGAGGGTCTTATTTTTGAATGTACGCTGTTTTATTAACATATATTTGAATGGAAGGTGCTAAATAAGCCTGAAAGAATTGGGGGTGCCTTAATGGAAAATCGTAAGGATGCTGTTCGGCAGGCTATGGCAGAATTTTTAGATATACCCAAAGATCTGGTACTGGATTTACCTAAGCTAACGGTAGTTGGTAGAAATGAACTGTATATTGAGAATCACCGGGGGGTTATTGAATATAATCTTAACCGCCTGCGGGTAAATTTAAGTCGCGGTTATCTGGAAATTGAAGGTAACGACCTGGAGATTAAGGCTCTGATGGCTGATGAAATGAAAATTATCGGTGAAGTACTAACTATTAAGTATATGGACTAACGGGAGGGAAGCATGGCTAATAAGCTTTTTGATCAGGTAGGGGGAACTATAAAGGTTGCGCTTAAAGGTAAAAATCAAGAAAAGATTATTAATATGGCCTCCAGCCGGGGGATATATATATGGGATATTAAAAAAAACGGGGATGATTTAAATTTTAAGGTGCGAACCAGTGGCCTAAAAGCCTTGCAATCTATTAGCCAAGAGACTGGCTGTGATCTTGATGTAACAGAAAAAAAGGGGTTGCCTTTTTATCGTAACCTGTTTCGCAGAAGAATGGGGTTTTTTACCGGGGCCTTAATCTTCATTTTGGCCCTCTATATTATGTCTTCATTTGTCTGGTTTGTAGAGGTTTATGGTAACAAGAAGGTGGAGCCCAGCAAAATACTGCTTACCGCGGCCAAACACGGTGTCTACCAGGGCGCAGCCAAATGGAATTTCAGTCGCATTGAGGTAGAAGAAGCTATGTTGCGCGATCTTAGCGAAATAAGTTATGTTAAGCTTGACATTCGCGGGGTGAAGGCTAGGATTCAGGTGGTAGAGAAAATACTACCTAAAACCGATATTAGTGGTCCTTGTCACATGGTAGCTACCCGGGATGCGGTGATTGAGGAGGTATTGGCCCTGGATGGCCAGGCTAGTGTTAAGCCGGGAGATGTAGTTAAAAAAGGCGATATTCTCATATCAGGTGTGGTTTTTCCTGAGAAAAGCCCCTATATAGTTAGTAGCGAAGAGGAAGAGGACGAAGAGCCACAGCCGTATACCGTAAGAGCGCGGGGGCAGGTTAAGGCCCGGGTATGGTATGAAGGTTATGGTGAATGCCGCTTGCATGAAGAAAAAAAAGTTATGAGTGGCAGGAGACTAAGCAAAATTTATATTGAAACCCCCTGGAAGACCTTTTTGGTAAAAGGTCAAAGAGAAAAAACCTATAATCTTTACGAGCAAAAGGTTAAGAAGTGGATAGTGAAAAGTCCGGTAGGGGAGTTTGGCTTTTTCAGAGTAGAGCTGAAGGAGAAAATCAAGAAAACTCGCGATTTTACGGAAGAAGAAGCAGTTAAGGTAGCCCGGGAACGGGCTATGAAAACACTGTCTAAGAAAATGGATAAAAACCTTAAAATCACTGAATCTAGAGTAGATATTCTTTCTCGCCCCAGTGATCCCATATTAAGGGCTCGGATTTCCGTTGAGACTATAGAAGATATAGCTACCGCTCAGCCTATAAATATATCCCCAAATAGTAATTGATTAGGCATATATGCTATAATAACTAAGATATTGATAGAGTAAGTATTTAAGGATGGACACCAAAATATTTTCAAGAAACAGGGGGTCATTTGTTGGCTGAAAAGGAAGCCAGAATATCACTTAAGGATAATAAAGAAGCGGCCATTTTTTTTGGCAGCGGGGATGATAATTTTAAATACTTGAGAAGTATATGCCCGGCGGATATTTCTGCCCGGGGTGCAGATATTTATATTAAGGGTAATGCTGAAGATGTAAATGTTTCCTTTGATCTTGTACGTAATTTAATTGATATAGTTGAGAGTGAAGAGCAGTTAAATATTGGTGATATAAACTACATGCACAATCTCTTGCAGCGTGGGGAAAAGAGCAGACATGGGGACATTGTGTCCGGTACTATTGTAACTACGGCCCGAGGAAAATCCATAAAGGCCAAAACCCTGGGGCAGAAACGTTATGTCCAGGCTATCGCCAGAGATGATGTAGTATTTGGTATTGGCCCTGCCGGTACGGGAAAAACTTATCTGGCAGTAGTAATGGCAGTCAATGCCCTTAAAAACAAAGAGGTAGAACGTATCGTTCTAGTGCGACCAGCGGTAGAGGCAGGAGAAAAGCTGGGATTTCTGCCGGGAGATTTTATTGAAAAGGTTAATCCCTATTTGCGGCCTTTGTATGATGGGCTGTTTGATATATTGGGCGTAGATGTTACCCAGCGTTATTTAGAAAAGAACATTATTGAAATTGCTCCGCTGGCCTATATGCGAGGGCGTACCCTTAATAATGCTTTCATTATCTTGGATGAAGCCCAAAATACCACCCCCCCGCAGATGAAAATGTTTTTAACCCGGCTGGGTTTTGGCTCCAAGGCGGTTATTACAGGTGATATAACCCAGGTGGACTTACCTAAAGAAGAGTATTCAGGTTTAATTGAGATTCAGAAGATACTGGGTAAGGTAAAGGGTGTGTCCTTTGAGTACCTGAGCAAGGAAGATGTCATTCGCCATCCGCTGGTACAAAAGATTATTAACGCTTACGAATGCTATGAAGCGGTGGCAGAGCATCATCAGTAAACGGACTAGCTTTTTACCTCCTTTCATTTAAACGGCAGTTCGATTAGCTAAGGGGAGTATTCATGAGAATACAGGGCATTTCTGATTTAATCAGCAAAAGATTTTTAGCCTTTTGGGGGCAATCCAACACCAAAAAGGTGCTGGGTGTTCTAATTTTCTTTTCTATTACCATTCTAATTGTATTTAGTAATTTTAACCCTAAACAGGTAACCTTGAAGCCGGATGAAGTAGCTCGCCGTGATATTCAGTCCAACACTACATCGATAATAATTGATGAGGCAAAAACCGAGGAACTGAAAAAGCAGGCTGCTGATAAGGTACAAAAAGTTTATCAGGAAGATACCTATGCCCTTACTGCCACCAAAAACGAGATAAACAGCTTTTTTAGCCTGGTCAATGATATCCGGGCTACTGGGGAAGATAATAATGATAAGTTGCAAGAACTGCTGGATACCACCAACAAAGAGGGGAGAAAGGTTGAGACCAGAAATAATTCCAGCCAGCTGGCTCAATATTTGATTAATGCTACCCCTGAAGATTTGCAGCAGATGCAAGCGACCTCACTAAGTATTATTCCCGGTTTAATGCAAAAACCCATAACAGAAGAAAATCTGGATGGTGTTTTTGACCAGGCCTCCAAACAGATAGATCAGCTGGAGTATTCCCTGCAGGCCCGGGAAATAATGAAAATAGTAACAATTAATGCTATTAAACCTAACCTGGTTTTTAATAAGGAAGCTACCGACAAAGCCATCAAGGAAGCCATGGATGCGGTTAAACCGGTACAAAAAACCGTCAAGGTGGGTGAAAAAATCGTTCGTGAAGGTGAGCGGGTTACACCTGAACAGATTTCTACTCTGGAACAACTGGGAATTCAAAGAAGCAAGAGCTATCCGCTGACCCTGGTTGGGTCTGCCATTTTTGTTTTGCTTATTTTTTGGCTGACTATAGAATTCGTACGCCGTTATTATAGGAAGATATATGAAGACCACAAGTTAATGCTCTTGATCGGTCTGATTTTTATCTTGATATTATCCATTACCCGTTTTTTAACCGTAATAAAGATTGGGGAAATGCCGGATATAAATGCACTGGTCGGCTATTTGGCTCCGGTAGCGGCCGGCTCTATGTTAATTGCTATCTTATTGGACAACCGTTTGGCTTATTTTTTTACTATGATTATGGCCCTGTACGTAGGCCTGTTGACCGAGGGTAACCAGTTGTTTTATGCGATTACCGCTTTTGTTGGTGGAACCGTTGGAATTTTCCAGGTTTATCGCCTGAATCAAACCTCTGACCTGGCCCGCTCCGGTTTTTATATTGCCCTGGCCAACATAATCAGCATTCTAACCCTTTCTTTGATCGGCGGGAATGTTACTCTAAACGTCATACTGGTTGGTATGGTAATTGGTGCAGTTAACGGTATTCTTTCTGCTGTTTTGATGATAGGGGCTCTTCCTTATCTGGAGTCCGCTTTCTCTATTACCAGTATGATTAAATTATTGGAATTATCAAATCCTAACAATGAATTGTTAAAGAAACTGCTAATGGAAGCACCTGGCACCTATCATCACAGTTTAATGGTGGGTAATCTGGCGGAAGCTGCCGCAGAGCCAATTGGGGCAAATCCACTGCTAGTCAGGGTAGGGGCATATTATCATGATATTGGTAAGATTAAAAGAACCGATTACTTTGTAGAGAACCAGCGGGGATTTGATAATCCCCACGAGAAAATAGCCCCGGCTTTAAGTGCCCTGATAATTACTTCCCACGTTCGAGAGGGTGTGGAACTGGCTCGGGAAGCCCATATACCTCAGGATGTTATAGATTTTATTGAACAACATCATGGTACCAGCCTGGCCAAGTATTTTTACAGCCGGGCTTTGGAAGAGGATCGGGAAGGGACCTTAAGTGAGGAAAGTTTTCGGTATGAAGGACCTAAACCGCAGAGCAAGGAAGTTGCTCTGGTTATGCTGGCAGATTCGGTTGAA
Organism: uncultured Syntrophomonas sp.; assembly: GCA_964619655.1. Lineage (GTDB taxonomy): Bacteria > Bacillota > Syntrophomonadia > Syntrophomonadales > Syntrophomonadaceae > UBA4844. Next base: position 4,700 of record CAZUFR010000018.1, read on the forward strand.
GCCGGGGTAAGATCACTACAGGATCCTACGCCGGAGAAGATAAAGAATATGGTTCGCCGGATAATTCAGGATAAGCTTAATGATGGGCAATTGGAATCTTGTGATTTAACCTTCAAAGATTTAGATGTTATTGCCAATTCATTTTGTACGAGCCTTGAAGGGCTATACCATAAACGTATTGAATATCCTGAAATAATTGTGCGCGAGTTTCAAAAAAGGAGAGAAAAGCATGGAGACCATGATAATCAACCAGCAGAACAAGATTAATTATGGGAAAGAGCTGCAGCAGGTAATTATTAATGTGTGTAATGCAGTAACCAAAATAGTTCGTTTACCTAAAAATAGCGAAGTTAGCATTATGATAGTTGATAATAGTTATATCCAGGAATTGAATTTTATTTATCGACAGCAAAATTGTCCTACTGATGTTCTCTCCTTTGCTATGAATGAGTTATCTGATGATGAACCTGATTATGATGCCAGTGAAGAGCTTAATATTTTAGGGGATATAGTTCTTTCTTTGGAACAGGCATCCCTGCAAAGTAATGAATACGGGCACAGCCTGGAAAGGGAATTAGGTTACCTGGTGGCTCATGGTATGCTTCATCTTATGGGCTATGACCACGAAACTGAGGAGGAAGCCAGGGTAATGCGCTCCCTAGAAGAAAAAATTATGCAGGCGGTTAAGCTGGAAAGGTAAGCGGGTTGGAAATGCATTGGTTAAGAAGGAGTTTCTATTATGCCATAGCAGGCCTGATTTATTGCATTAGAAGTGAAAAGAACATGAAAATACATATCCTGGCCACGATATTGGTAGTAATTGCTGCTCTGGTGGTCGGGCTTAATCCTTTAGAATGGGGTCTATTAATTCTTACGGTTTTTATGGTTTTAGTAGCAGAAACAGTAAATACAGCGGTTGAGAAAACAGTAGATTTGGTGACCACAGAGTATCATCCCCTGGCTAAACTGGCTAAAAACCTGGCTGCTGGCGCAGTATTACTCGCTGCCATAGGCTCCCTGTTAATGGCCGTAGTCATCTTTGGACCACACATTAAA
>CAZUFR010000018.1:5855-17391 GCA_964619655.1 uncultured Syntrophomonas sp.
CGCTGCCATAGGCTCCCTGTTAATGGCCGTAGTCATCTTTGGACCACACATTAAAATAATTCTTAATTTTTAATTCTTAATTATAAATTATGGTAAGGAAGGGTCTGTAAATGATCATCGATGAACTAATAAGTAAAGCTAAAGAAGCCCGGGATAATGCTTATGCTCCCTATTCAGGTTTTAAGGTGGGAGCTGCTTTATTGGGTATAAGTGGTACCATCTATACTGGGGCTAATGTAGAAAATGCTTCCTATGGCCTCACCATCTGTGCTGAACGCATAGCCGTTTTTAAAGCCGTAACCTCTGGAGAGAAGAAGTTTGAATCCATAGCTATCAGTGGAAGTGGTCAGGGATATATTTATCCTTGTGGTGCATGTCTGCAGGTACTGGCCGAATTTTCCCCTGAAATGAATGTAATAATTACCGATGAAAAAAACAGCTACAAAGAATATAATTTGAGTGCAATGCTTCCTCAAATTTTTTCTCTGGGAAACTAGGGGGGTTAATAGTTGAAGTCAGGTTTTGTAAGCATAGTGGGACGCCCCAATGTGGGTAAATCTACCTTAATGAACAACGTTATTGGCGAAAAAATTGCGATAGTATCAGAAAAACCACAGACTACCCGTACCCGTATACAGGGAATATATACTACAGAGGAAGGCCAGATAATATTTATAGATACTCCTGGAATTCATAAGCCCAGGCACTTGCTGGGAGAATATATGGTCAAGGTATCTACCCGCAGTCTGGAAGAAGTAGATTTAATCTACTATATGACTGATGTTAGCCGGCCTTTTGGCGGTGGAGAGCAGTTTATTTTAAACCAGCTCAAGGATGCTGCTGTACCTATATTTCTACTGGTAAATAAAATCGACCTGGCTAATGAAACCAGGGTGGAAGAGCATATCAAGGATTTTACCAGCCAGATGAACTTTGCTGAAATCATATGTTTGTCGGCTACGCTGGGGACTAATATTCCTAATTTATTGGAAAAGACCTATACTTACTTACCCGAAGGACCGCTCTATTACCCCGAGGATGATTTAACTGACCAACCGGTGTCTTTTATTGCTGCGGAGCTTATTCGGGAAAAGGCCCTAATACTAACCCGGGATGAAGTACCTCATTCATTGGCGGTGGAGATTGAAGAATTTGATAGCCAGGCTAAGGGTAAGACTTATTTAAGGGCGGTTATCTATACGGAACGAGATTCCCAGAAGGGAATTATTATAGGTAAGAATGGGCAAATGTTGAGAAATATTGGGGAACAATCCCGCCAGGATATAGAGGCTATGCTGGGAAGAGCGGTTTATTTGGATTTATGGGTGAAAGTTAAGAAGAACTGGCGGGATAATGAGATTAATTTGAATCAGTTAGGTTACCGCCTGAGGGGAGATTATTAATGATTGCTGCCTGGATGGATAGTACCAATCTTAAACCAGAGGCTAAGCGGGAGGATATAAAGATATTGTGCGAAGAGGCAGTCTACTACGGTATGACTGCTGTTTGCATTCATCCCTGTTACCTGGCTCTAGGGAAAGACTACCTGGAGGGAAGTGGGGTAAAATTATGTACGGTTATTGGATTTCCTCTAGGTGCGGAAGGTAGTGCAACCAAGGTGTTTTCTGCCCGGCAGGCTCTGGGGCAGGGTGCCAGTGAATTGGATATGGTTATAAATATCGGGGCGGTAAAGGATAGAGATTATGCCCTGATAAAGCAAGAGGTCAAAAGCATTCTGGAATTAAAGCAGGATTATAATTTTTTATTAAAGGTTATTGTAGAAACGGCTTTGCTTGATATAACTGAATTAGAAATACTCAGCCAATTAGTCAGTGATAGTGGTTCTGATTATATTAAAACCTCTACCGGTTTTTCCAGTCGTGGGGTTAGCCTGGAGGATATAAAGATAATTAAGGCTTATAAAAGTGAAAGTTTAAAGATAAAAGCTAGTGGTGGGGTGAGGAGCCTGGATTTCGTTTTGCAGCTTATAGATGCAGGGGTCGACCGCATTGGCAGCAGTAATGCTGCCGCCCTGGTACAGGAGTACCGGGAAAGGGGAGGACTATAGGAAAGGATAGTCTACCAGGGTGAGAAAAAAAGTCTATCTGGTTATCATTTTAATTGCTTTTTATATTGCAGTTATGATTAATTATCCCTCCCCATTGATAAAGGCCCTGGGTTACCAGCAGGGATTAAACCTCTATGCCTATATGGTTTCCAACCGCAGCAGTTATAATTTTATTTACAATCCCGGTTTGCGCAAACTTAATAATCATGAAAAAATAGTACGGGCAGTTACTCCTGAAGAGGGCCGGAATTTCCCATCTATAATAGATAAACATTTGGCCCAGGGAAGTAATTGCATTATTGAGTGTTCAGAATTGGATACCTGGCATACCAGCCCAACCGGGCTGCAATACCTGCAAGAGATGAGGCCCCGAACTTACCGGGCTATAATTTTTGATGGAGGCCACCATTTACCTACTCTAGGTTTATCCCCGGATATTATTATCATACCCCAGCTGGCGGGTTACGCTGTGCACAGTTACACCCTGGATGGGATTGAGATAGCGACCATAGAGAAACTAGTCCGCGGATGCGGTATTCCCAGTGTTATAGTTACGGTACCACGTATGGCCCTGGTCAAAAACGAAATAGCCATGGAAAATATTACTTCACGAATACTAAATTCATGTTCACGACAGGAAACAGGGGAAGATTTTAAACCAATGGCTCGTCCTCGTATAAGTAAATATAATGATTTCTTTTTTGCATATATAGATCATACTTATAGTAAAAACCCGGATTTGTTTAGTAAACGGTTACGAGAATTGGGTGTTAAAGAAGTTAAGAAAATCTACCTGGCCTTTGATTTTAAGTACATTAATAAGCAGCAGGCCAGCAATTACTGTGAACGATTGCAAAAGAATTTGGAGGTGCCGGTAGAGTGTGTTAACCAGCCGGTTAAGGTTATGAATGTATTCTGGGGTGGGAGATAGTGTATTATCAGAGTCGATGTATTATTATCAAAAGCATGGATTACCGGGAAAGCGATAAACTGGTTACGGTCTTTTCAGAGAAGGAAGGCAAATTAAGGGGTATTGCCCGAGGTATTAAGAAACCCGGTAGTAGCCTACGTGCTTGTATTCAGCCCTTTTGTCATTCTCTGCTTTTTTTTCATCGAGGCAAGGAGTTGGACCTGATAACCCAGGGTAAGTTGCTTGATTTTTATGGTAATAGTCGTGAAGACATTAAATGTACCCTTTACTGTGTTTATCTTATGGAATTACTGGATAAAGCTCTAATGGATCGGATGGCTCTACCACGACTTTACCGGCTAACTCTATCAGTTCTGGAAGAGATAAATGATAATGGCTTAAACCCGCTAATACTGCGCTATTTTGAGATGCAACTGCTGGTGCAACTGGGTTACCGACCAGTATTAGATCATTGCATTAGTTGCGGTAAACAAGGGAGCATGCTTAATACTTTTAGTCTTGTCGCTGGTGGTATGCTTTGCCCTGATTGTACTGCCGGGGAAACCGACTGCCTGGTTTTGTCTGGTGAAGTGCTGGCGTTGTTAAGGCTGATGCTGACAGGTAATCTCACTACTCTGCAGCGGGTAAGGGCCTCAAGTGCTGCTCATGATAAAATGGAATTATTTCTGGAAAGATACCTGGAATACTACCTGGAGCGAAGATTTAATATGAAGAACACCATTAGGATTTTAAAAAAGATGCTATCCTAAAACCATAGCTTTCATGTTAAAATAGGGATAATAAGTAAAACTAAGCCAACCGGCAGCCTTGGGGCCTCCCGGGCTCTACTGAAACTGTTGTTTTTTGTAGGAAACAAGCGACAGGATTGATAGGAGGGAATTATGATGGGAAGTCACATTGATCTGGCTGATAAATTTCGGCTTTTTATTAACAACTTAAGGATTAATAACCCTCAAGTGATAAGTGAACGGTGCCGGGAGATATCAAGCATACTTAACCTGCGGTACTGGGATCTAAAATCTGATACCCGTAATTTACATTACCTGGGTTCTTATGGCCGGGAAACGGCTATAAAAGGACTTGCTAATATTAACGTATTATTTATATTACCGTATCAGGTTTACGAGCAATATGAGAAAGGCCTGGGCAATACACAAGAAGCCTTGCTCAATGAAGTCAGGGAAGTATTAAGTGACACTTTTCCTGACGTTTTTATTAATGAGGAGAAATGCCTGTTACTACCTTTTGAGGATGGAATGAACATAGAAATCATTCCTGGTTTCATAAGCCCACGTAAAAACCACATCATTTATCCCGATGCCCAGGAAGGAGGGCAATGGCAGACTTTTAATCCTATTCGTGAGATTGAGGTTATTAACGAATATAATTACAATTATGGGGGCAAGGTAAGGCACCTGGCCCGGATGACCCGAGCCTGGAAGATGGTTCACCAGGTTCCTATTCCAGGAATGCTGATCGATACCCTGGTTATGATTTTTATGGACGAATGGGAAGGAAATCAAAGCTCTTTTAGTTATTATGGAGAGATGGTAATGGATTTCATGGAATATCTGGCAGGGCTAAAGAATGAGCAACTGCATTGGTATGCCAAAGGTAGCAATCGTAAAATTGAACGGCAAGAGGATTTTGGGGAACCAGCTAACATAGCCTACAAAAAAATCAAGCAAGCCCTGGAGCTGGAGGCACAGGGGGAGAGCTATAACGCTAATAAAATCTGGAAGGAGATATTTGGTCGCAGTTTTCCTGACTAAAACCTATTGGGAACACATAACATACCGGTGGATGATTTACGTCAACGCCTGGCTGAAATTCCCTATGACCGGGAGATAATTCTTAATAAATATAGAACACTTGCGATTGACAAGGGCAGATACGGTTGGTTAAACTATTGGTTGTAAACAAGTTAATAGTTGGCGATGAAGAGGAGTAGTAGGAAGGCAGATCCCTTACAGAGAGCCGGGTGGCTGGAAACCGGCAGGGATAATATTCCGAAGGCACCTTGGAGCTGCAGGAGGAACGCCGTTAAGGTCAGTAAAACCTGAAACTTTGAGGTGGGCTTTTAGCCAATCAGGGTGGAACCGCGATTAAACTCGTCCCTGTCCGTAGGGACGGGTTTTTTGTTTTTATAGATTAAAGGAGGTTAGTGCATGAATTTTCAGGAGATTATCATGCGGTTACAGAATTACTGGGGTAAACAGGGCTGTATAATTCAACAACCATACGATGTGGAAAAGGGAGCAGGTACTATGAACCCGGCTACGGCTTTACGGGCCCTGGGGCCGGAGCCCTGGAAGGTAGCTTATGTGGAGCCTTCACGCCGACCTACCGACGGCAGATATGGAGAAAACCCTAATCGTTTGCAGCATTATTATCAGTACCAGGTGATACTAAAACCGTCACCGGATAATGTCATAGAACTCTATCTGGACAGCCTGCGTGATCTGGGTATTGAGCCGGACAAACATGACATCCGTTTCGTAGAGGACAACTGGGAATCACCTACTTTGGGAGCATGGGGACTGGGCTGGGAAGTTTGGCTGGATGGTATGGAAATAACTCAGTTTACTTATTTCCAGCAGTTTGGGGGTTTTGACTGTTATCCCGTTTGCGCTGAAATTACCTATGGTCTGGAACGCATAGCCATGTATATTCAAAACCGGGAAAGTGTTTTTGATATAGAATGGGTGGATGGTATAAGCTATGCTGACGTTCATCACCAGGCAGAAGTAGATTACTCCCATTATAATTTTGAAGTGGCCACGGTAAATACTTTGAGTACCATGTTTACCCTGTGTGAAGAGGAAGCTCAAAAAATTGCGGCCCGGCACCTGCCCCAACCGGCTTATGATTATGTGCTGAAATGCTCGCACCTTTTTAACCTCCTGGATGCCCGGGGGGCCATAAGTGTAACTGAGCGTACAGGTTATATTGCCCGGGTACGTAACCTGGCCCGACTGGTGGCCGGCGAATACCTGGAGCAGCGTAAGCGACTGGGCTATCCCTTAATTAAAGATGAAGAGCTTAGAAAAACCTTAATAATAGATGAGGAGGTGCTGTAGATGGCCAGAGATTTACTATTGGAAATAGGAGTGGAGGAGATGCCCTCAGCTTACATGGGTAGAGTGATAGCCGATTTGAAAGTCAATGCCCAAAAGCAGCTTAATGATGCCCGCCTCTCCTATAAAGAAATACAGAGCTACGGCACTCCCCGTCGGCTTACACTTTGGGTACAAGGTTTGGAGGAGAAACAGCCTGATGCCCTGTTGGAAATTCGGGGGCCCAAAAAGTCTATAGCATTTGACCAGGAGGGTAATCCTACCAAAGCTGGATTGGGGTTTGCCCGTGGCCAGAAGGTGGATTTTAATAATTTGGAAGTTCGGGAAGTCGGGGGAGTTGAATATATATTTGTAGTAAAGAAGGAAAAAGGTAATGCCAGTACGGCAATCCTTCCCGGCATTTTGCTGGATATTATCAACAGCCTGACCTTTCCCAAGTCCATGCGCTGGGGTTATTACCATACCCGTTTTGCCCGTCCCATCAGATGGCTACTGGCATTGTTGGGTAGTGAAAAAATTGCTATCCAGGTAGAGAATATAGAGAGCAGCAATGTGACTTATGGGCATCGGTTCCTGTCCGGCGGAGCGCTGGAGGTTAACGACGTCCATCATTATTTCCAGGTTCTGCGGGAGAACTATGTGATTTTAGATCAAGAGGAAAGAAAAGAACTGATTAAGAAACAGGTGCTCGAGGTTGCCGCTGCTGCCGGAGGCCGGCCTATGGAAAATGAGGATCTGCTGGAGGAGATAACTTATCTTTTGGAATACCCGACCGCTTTTTATGGCCAGTTTTCTCCGTCCTATTTGCAGGTACCGCCGGAAGTATTGACCACCTCCATGATTGAGCACCAGCGCTATTTTCCAGTCTTTGATAATCAAGGGCAGCTTATGCCCGGTTTTATCGGGGTACGAAATGGAACTGATTACAGCCTTGATACGGTCCGGACTGGCAATGAAAGAGTGCTAAAGGCTCGCCTGGAAGACGCCTTGTTTTTCTGGAATGAGGATACCCGCAAACCGTTGGTAGACATGGTAATCGGGCTTAAAGAGGTACTTTTCCACGAACGCCTGGGCAGTGTTATGGATAAGGTTGAAAGACTCCAGACCCTGGCCGTGGCTATTGGTGAAGCCTGCAATTTAAGTGATGCAGCTACCCTGAAACGTGCGGCCTTGTTATGTAAAGCGGATTTGGTTAGCAGTATGGTTTATGAGTTTCCGGAACTACAGGGAATTATGGGCCGGTACTATGCTATAAAGAGCGGGGAGAAAGCGGAAGTTAGCCAGGCTATCTTTGAGCATTACCTACCTCGTTCAGCAGGTGACATTTTACCAGCTAGCGAGAGCGGTAAGGTTTTAAGCCTGGCTGAGAAAATTGATAACCTGGTAGGCTGTTTTGCTATCGGCATAAAACCCAGCGGGTCCCAGGATCCGTATGCTTTAAGACGCCAGGCCATGGGTATAGTACACATTATTTTAGATTGCGGACTTAGTCTGGATTTAGCAGCTCTGGCTGGTAAAGCCTATGATAATTTTGCGGACATTCAGACCGACAGCAGCCATGAGGATACCATATCCGAGGTATTAGAGTTTATTGTACAACGTATGCGTGGGGTACTACTAGAGCGGGGATACTCCTATGATCTTATAGATGCTGCCCTGGCTGTACCTTCTGACGATATTAACGACATTTTTACCCGTATAAAGGCTCTGCAGGATCTACGCCAGTCTGAGATATTCGAAGATTTTATGGTGGTCTACAACCGTTGCAACAATTTGACTAAAAAATGGGAAGATGACAGTATAAATGTAGAAGTACTAGTGGACGAGAGTGAAATTAATCTTAATCGCAGTTTTAATCTTATCAAATATGATGTCTACCGTAACATTAATACCCGCGATTACCTGGGGGCCTGTAAAATGTTGGCTGGGCTGCGCCCAGAGGTAGATAATTTCTTTAACGCAGTAATGGTGATGGTTGATGATGTGGAACTGAAAGCTGCCCGTTTGGGCCTGTTAAAAGCAATAGCCAATTTATGTAATTTTATTGCCGATTTTTCCAAAATTGTATTATAAAAAAATCTCTTCAACAGGATATTTTTAAATGATATAGTATATATAATTAGTGCCTTTTAAGCTAAAAAGTATAGCACATAATAGGCGGTGGATAATATCGAACTAAGTGATAGGCAGGAGAAAATCCTGGAAATAGTTAAAAACGATTGTCCTATTACCGGTGAAAAAATAGCCGAGCTTTTAAATGTGACCAGGGCGGCCCTGCGTCCGGACTTGGCTGTACTCACCATGTCTGGATTTTTAGAAGCCAAACCAAGGGTGGGTTACACCTTTAAATCTGAGGGCTTTGGCAATGAACTAAAAAGAATACTTAATCAATATCGGGTTAAAGATGTGCAGTCTCTGCCAGTGATAATGAAAGAAAATTGCAGTATTTACGATGCTATTGTCACCCTGTTTATGGAGGACACCGGTAGTATATTTATTGTTGATGATGAGAATTTTCTAAGCGGAGTTGCCTCTCGTAAAGATTTTCTAAAAACTACTCTGGGACATGCGGATATTCATAAAATGCCGGTAAGTATAATTATGACCCGTATGCCTAATATCGTTACCGCCGGAGTTGATGATACGGTTGTAGATGCGGTTAAGAGAATAGTTGAGCACGAGATTGATAGCCTTCCAGTGGTAAAAAGCTATATCAACCCGGAGGGAGATGAGAAACTAGAGGTAGTAGGTAAGATTACTAAGACCAATATAGCTCGCCTATTCCTGGATTTAGCCAGTGATAGTCGCTAGCATTGGTTATTCATACTTATGGTTGTTCCGGGCCAGTAGGAGATTCGGAAATTTAGCCAGAAAACGGAGGTTTTTGCTTTGCTGGATCATTTACCCAAAGTATATATAGTATCTGATTCTATCGGGGAAACGGCGGAGATGGTTGTTCGTGCAGCTGCCAGCCAGTTTAACTCAGGTACTATGGAAATCAGGAGAATACCTAACATATCTGATACTGACACCCTTGATGAGATTGTACATCAGGCCAGCAGTAATAATTCCATAATTGCCTATACCCTGGTTATAAATAAGCTGGCCGAACACTTAAGAGCTGAGGCTAGCAAGTATAATGTAGTATGTGTAGATATTGTCGGCCCCCTGATTGAGGCTTTCAAAAAGGTTAGCAGCATGGAGCCAAAAAGGGAACCAGGTTTATTACGCAAGGTGGATGAAATGTATTATCGCCGGGTGGAAGCCGTGGAATTTGCCGTCCGTTATGATGACGGTAAAGACCCGCGTGGTATTAACCTGGCTGATATAGTACTGGTAGGGGTTTCCCGCACTTCAAAAACACCGTTGTCCATGTATTTGGCCCATAAACGCATTAAAGTTGCCAATGTCCCGCTAGTTCCTGAAGTAACCCCACCGGAAGAACTCTTTAAAGTGGAACGGGGCAAGGTTATTGGCTTAACCATAAACCCGGATCAGTTAAATCATATCCGGGCAGAAAGGCTTAAGACCCTGGGGTTAAAGGGTCAGGCCAGTTATGCTAATCCCGAGCGCATACTGGAAGAAATCGAGTATTCCAGCACAATTATGAAAAGGCTGGGATGCCCGGTCATAGATGTAACTAACCGGGCGGTAGAAGAGACTGCCAGCAAAATATTGGAAATCTACTATAGGAGGTTGAGCAATGTCTAGCAAAAAATATGTCTATATGTTCGAAGAGGGGAATTCGGATATGCGTTCCTTGCTGGGAGGCAAAGGTGCCAACCTGGCTGAAATGACTCGTATTGGCCTGCCTGTTCCTCCTGGATTTACTATAAGTACAGAAGCCTGTAACGAGTACCTGGCTGCGGGAAATGAATTTCCCCCTGGTGTATTGGACCAGGTTTTTGATGCGCTGGCTAAACTGGAGGAGTATACCAGTAAGGGCTTTGGTAAAAAAGATAATCCTCTGCTGGTTTCAGTTCGTTCTGGTGCGGCCGTTTCCATGCCGGGTATGATGGATACTATTCTTAATCTGGGTCTTAATGATGAAAGCGTGTTGGGTTTGGCCGCTCTTACTGGTGATGAGCGCTTTGCCTATGATTGTTACCGGCGCTTTATCCAGATGTTTAGTAATGTAGTTTTGGAACTGGAACATAACCTGTTTGATGAAATTGTAGAGAAATACAAGCGTAGGCTCAGCCTTATCTTTGACTATGAAATTCCTGCTTCTGAGCTTAAGGAAATAATTGCTGAATATAAATCCCTGATAAAACAAGAGGAAGGGTTTGAGTTTCCCCAGGATGTCAGGGAGCAGCTAGTTCTGGCAGTTAAATCAGTATTTAATTCCTGGAATAATCAGCGGGCCATTGTTTATCGCCGGCTGAACAAAATAGATGATAATCTGGGAACGGCAGTAAATGTTCAATGTATGGCTTTTGGCAATATGGGCCAGGACTGTGGTACCGGGGTAGCCTTTACCCGTGATCCCTCCACCGGTGAGCGTAAGCTATATGGTGAGTTTCTCATTAATGCTCAGGGAGAAGATGTGGTAGCCGGTATTCGTACTCCTCTGCCCATATCTCACCTGCAGGAGGAACTACCGACAGTTTACCAGCAGTTTGTTGATACCTGTGAGAAATTGGAAAAACACTATCGTGATTTACAAGACATTGAGTTTACCGTCGAAAAAGGAACCCTATATATGCTGCAGACCAGAAATGGTAAGCGTACCGCCCGGGCTTCGGTTAAGGTGGCAGTTGATATGGTTAATGAAGGGTTAATAACTAAAGAAGAAGCATTGCTCAGGGTGGATGCGGAACAGATTAATCAACTCCTACATAGGCAGATAGATAACACAGTAAAGCTAGATCCTATTGCAGTGGGACTTCCTGCCTCCCCCGGAGCTGCTTGTGGTAAAGTAATATTTGATGCTGATATGGCAGAAAAACTAGGCGGAGCCGGCGAAAAAGTGGTTCTGGTTCGAAACGAAACTACCCCTGATGATATCCATGGCATCATCTATGCTCAGGGGGTTTTAACCTCCCGGGGAGGAATGACCTCTCATGCTGCGGTAGTAGCTCGGGGTATGGGTAAACCATGTGTCTGCGGGTGCGAAACTATTAAGCTGGATGCCGGTAACAACTGTTTCTACGTAGGTGGACTGGTAGTCAAAGAAGGTGACGTTATAAGTATAGACGGGGCTACCGGTCGGGTAATGCTGGGTGAGGTTCCCATGATAGAGCCTACCCTTTCTGATGAGTTTGAGATCCTCCTGGGCTGGGCTGATGACACTAAACGGTTGGCCGTAAGAGCTAATGCTGATACTCCCCGGGATGCAGCCAGAGCCAGGGAATTTGGAGCTACCGGTATTGGCCTGTGTCGTACGGAACATATGTTTATGGCCTTGGAACGACTCCCGCACGTACAGGATATGATTCTGGCGGAGAGCCTGGAACAGAG
>CAZUFR010000019.1:0-8661 GCA_964619655.1 uncultured Syntrophomonas sp.
AAGCATCGACCGCGAAAACTTTTTGTGCCAGATAAGCAATTTTTAACGGTGACAACAACCCCGTCCCCTTGTCACACGGTTTTTTTATTTAGATTTTCGATAACTAAAGGCGGAAATTGCTTATACTAAATAAGTAAGGGAGCGTGAAAGCAATGTTACATGCCTGTATCATATCAACCGGAACTGAGCTTTTACTGGGATCAACTATGGACAGCAACTGCATTTTTCTTTCCCAAAAGCTTAGCGATCTGGGGGTGCGGGTTGTTGCCCGATTTACCGTGGGTGATAACCGTGCGCAGATTAAAAACGCCTTTATAAATGCTTTCAAACTGTCTGACCTGGTTATATGCAGCGGGGGACTGGGTCCCACTCTGGACGATCTTACTAAAGAAATAGCCTGTGAAGTAGCAGGTTGCCAGATGGAACTAGTAGAGGAAGAAGTTAAGCACCTGCAGGAGTATTTTGCCCGCCGTAAACGCAGGATGCCGGAAGCTAATTTAAAACAGGCCTTATTTCCGCGGGAAGCCTTAATCCTTAAAAACTTAAAAGGCACCGCACCCGGAATGTATCTTAAGAAATATGGAAAAGTGCTAATACTCCTTCCCGGCCCGCCACGGGAGATGCAGGCTATGTACCTGCAGGAAGTGGAACCCCTGCTAAAAAGTGATTTTAACCTGGATGAAAAACAATCGGCCAGTTGCACTATAAAGGTTATGGGACCAGGTGAATCCCAGGTTGATGAAATGTTAATAGATATTATAAATAAACCCCAGGGTTGTAGTATAGCTTTGCTGGCACATGACGGAGAAGTCCATATTAGGGTTACTGCCGAAGGTGAGAATTGTTCCGCCAGTAAACAGATTTTAAGGGAAATATCAGGTGAGATTGAAAACACTATGGACAAATACGTTTTTGGCCATGATGAAGAAACTCTGACCGGGGTGGTAGCACAATTACTGATTGGCAAAGGAAAAAGATTAGTAGTTGCCGAATCATGTAGTGGTGGCTTACTGGCTAAAATGATTACCGATTTACCAGGTAGTTCACGGTACTTCTGGGGTTCAGTCACTTCCTACAGCAATGAAGCCAAGGTTAAATTCTTAGGTGTAAAGGAAGAAACATTGGCAAGCTACGGAGCAGTTAGTCGGGAAACAGCAGAAGAAATGGCCCGGGGTATACTAAGCAAATCAGGATGTGATTTTAGCCTGGCTATTACCGGAATTGCCGGACCCGACGGGGGAACCCGGGAGAAACCGGTGGGACTTGTTTATATTGCCCTGGCAACCCGGGATGATTGCACAGTTAAGGAAATGCACTTTGCCGGCGGCCGGGAGGTAGTAAGAATGTTATCAGCTAAAACTGCATTGGATATGTTAAGACGGCAGTTACAATATGGAGGCATTTAATAGTGAGAATTTTTATAGCTATACCGGTACCAGAAGAAATTAAGGAGCAGGCCTTACAGATTAAGTCGGAATTAAGCCGGCTGAAGCCTGATATTAAGTGGGTGGAATATGAGAATTATCATATTACCCTTAAGTTCCTGGGGGAAGTAACAGAAAAACAGCTTGATGAAATTAAAACTAAGCTATTAATGGTAGCTCAGGCCTGTCCGGCATTTAATTTTAAAACTAATGGAATTGGTTTTTTCCCCAATAAAAATAGGCCTCGGGTAATGTGGCTAGGGGTTAGAGGAGAAATGAATAAAGCGCAGTTTTTAGGGGAGAGAGTTGATACATATTTGAGCGAACTGGGCTTTGACCCGGAGAAAAAGCGTAGTTTTCATCTGACTCTGGGCCGGATACGTTCGGAGCGCAACCTGGATGAAACTGTATCAACTACCGGTTGTATAAGTAATGGACTAAAAAGCTATGCTTTACCGGTCAAGGAATTTTTCTTGATGGAAAGCCGCCTCTCCTCCAGGGGCCCTGAGTATTCTGTGTTGGAGAAGTATCATTTGCAGGGATGAAATAAGTCGTCAGTCGTCAGAGTTCGGACATAAATCTTTGACACAGAGGACGCGGAATCTTAAAAGGAATACGCGGATTTATATTTGTTTAATGCATTGTCTACCCGCGGGCGAACACAAGGGTTCGCCCCTACAGGTTAAGTGCCCCTTGGCAAAAGCCGCTTCGGTTGAAAATGGATATATTTAAATTCAGTGTTTAAATTCTTTTATGCAAAATATGGTTAAAAAATCATTGACATTTATAAAAGGCTTGGATATGATTAGACAAAAGAGGCGAACATATGTTTGAGGAGGGTTTGTAAATGGATACCAGTCAAGTTAATCAGGGCCGTATAGATGCCCTTAATAATGCCATTAAAGGCATAGAAAGACAGTTTGGTAAAGGTTCCATTATGAAACTGGGTGAAGCTACAGCTATGAATGTTGAGGTCATATCGACCGGCTGCCTTTCGCTGGATTTGGCTCTGGGGGTAGGAGGCATACCCCGGGGGCGAGTGATAGAAATATTTGGCCCGGAATCTTCCGGTAAAACTACGGTTGCTTTACACGCCATAGCCCAGGCCCAGAGTGAAGGTGGCATGGCCGCTTTTATCGATGCCGAACATGCATTAGATCCGTTGTATGCTAAGAGGCTGGGGGTAGATATAAATAACCTGTTGGTATCCCAACCGGATTCTGGAGAACAGGCTTTAGAGATTGCCGAAGCTCTAGTTAGAAGTGGGGCAATTGATATTGTTGTGATTGACTCGGTAGCTGCTCTGGTTCCCCGGGCTGAGTTAGATGGGGAAATGGGTGATGTCCATGTAGGGTTACAGGCTCGTTTAATGTCCCAGGCCCTGCGTAAACTTACTGCCCATATTGGTAAATCCCAGGCCTGTACCATCTTTATAAATCAAATCCGAGAAAAGGTGGGCGTTATTTATGGCAACCCGGAAACTACCACCGGTGGCCGCGCTTTGAAGTTTTATTCTTCCGTTAGAATCGAGGTTAGAAAAGGAGAAGCTATCAAACAGGGCACTGATATGATGGGTAACCGCACCCGGGCTAAAGTTGTAAAAAACAAGGTAGCCCCCCCATTTAAAACTGCAGAATTTGATATTATGTATGGAACAGGTATTTCCCGTGAAGGAGATCTGCTGGATATTGCCGCTGAAAAAGATATTATCCAGAAAAGCGGTTCCTGGTATTCCTATGAAGGTGAAAGGTTGGGACAAGGCCGGGAAAACGCCAAAGAATATATAAGAAATAATCCCGAATTCATGCAAATGTTAAATAATAAAATTAAGGAAATAGAAAAAGCCAGACTGTTAGCTGCCAATAATTTGGAGGAATCTTGACACTATTGGGGAAACTAACTAAAATTGATATAAGACTCTGGTAAAGAAGTAATCCTGGTGATTTGACCATATAGACACAGTTAGTGTTTTTCCGGTGAATTGCTAATGAAATAATAGAGATATATGTAAAAAGCATATACTCTTTCATTTGGAGATATACGTTAGTTGTCTGTTGGGTAAGGTGAGTTTTGAAACCTCACCGTATAAATGCTGTGAGAATATTTATACCCTTTAATAATATGGGTATAACGGTATTGCTATAAAAGCAGCATTTTAAAATTACAGGATCTTCTTTAAAAAAACCGGGTTTGTACTCGGTTTTTTTTGTTTAGTGACTTTAATCTCTAATAAAAAAATGAATTTTACGAAAAGGGGGTGAAAACATTAATTTAACAAGTTTTATAATAATAACTCTTTCATTGGCTGTAGGTTTGGCTGCCGGATATTATGGTAGAAGGCTTATTGCTGAAAGTAGAATAGGTGCCGCTGAGGAAGAGGCTGCTCGAATTGTGGAGGAGTGTACTAAAGAGGCGGAAGCACGCAAAAAGGAAATTCTACTGGAAGGCAAAGAAGAAATACACCGCAATCGGCAGGACGCAGAAAAGGATATTCGTGACCGTCGCCGCGAACTGGATCGCCTGGAAAGACGGATAATTCAAAAAGAAGAGATGCTGGATAAGAAGTCTGAGAATAACGAAAAAAAGGAACAGATTCTCTATGATCGGGAGAAGGAGCTGGAAAAAACCAATCAAGATCTGCAGCTTATCCTAACCCAGCAGCTCAAGGAATTAGAACGACTATCTGGTTTAACCTCTGAAGAAGCCAAAGAATTGTTGTTATATAATGTTGAGCAACAGATCCGTAATGAAACTGCGGTAATGATTAAGAATATGGAAACAGAAGCGAAAGAAGAAGCCAATAAGAGAGCTAAGAATATTGTATCTATAGCCATCCAAAAATGTGCTGCAGATGTTGTTTCAGAAACTACCGTTTCTGTAGTTGCGCTACCTAATGACGAAATGAAAGGTAGAATTATTGGTAGAGAAGGTCGCAATATTCGCACTTTTGAAACCCTGACCGGTGTAGATTTAATCATTGATGACACTCCGGAAGCAGTCATTCTTTCATCATTTGACCCTATACGCAGAGAGGTTGCCAGGGTAGCTTTGGAAAATCTAGTGTCTGATGGGCGTATCCATCCTGCTCGTATAGAGGAAATGGTAGATAAGGCGCAAAAGGAAATTGAACAGGAAATCAGAGACGTAGGCGAACAGGCTGCTTTTGAGGTAGGAGTGCACGGATTACATCCAGAACTGATAAAACTATTGGGCAGGTTAAAATATCGTACTAGTTATGGACAAAATGTATTACGGCATTCAATTGAAGTAGCTCACCTGGCCGGAGTTATGGCGGCAGAACTGGATGTTGACATAGCGCTGGCAAAAAGGGGAGGTCTGCTACATGATATAGGAAAAGCGGTCGATCATGAGGTTTCAGGACCACATATAGAAATTGGGGTAGACCTGGCTAAAAAATATCGTGAAGGTAAAGAAGTTGTCAATGCTATCGGTGCTCACCATGGTGACATAGAACCAGAGCATATTGAATCTGTTCTGGTTCAGGCTGCAGATGCTATTTCTGCATCACGCCCTGGTGCTCGCAGGGAAACTCTGGAAGCCTATATTAAACGACTAGAGAAGCTGGAAGGTATCGCCGAATCATTTGAAGGTGTAGAAAAAACCTTTGCTATTCAGGCCGGTAGGGAAATTCGAATTATTGTTAAACCTGAAGAAATAGATGATTTACGTGCTATAAATTTAGCCCGGGATATTGCTAACAGGGTAGAAAACGATTTGGATTACCCCGGACAAATAAAAGTAGTAGTTATTCGTGAAACCCGTTCAGTAGAATACGCCAAATAAAGCTAAACTGACAATAAAGCAGGGCAAACCGCCCTGCTTTTATTATTTTGTGTCATTTTTTGCATACATTAGGCAGAAGGTATTTTGGTTTCAATTGCAGAAGAGTTTATTACTGTGCTATTAAGGGGAGAATGCAAAATGAATGAAACGGGATTAGAAGTATTTTTGAATGTATCAGTAAATTTTCCCGAAATCAATATTGTTAAATATGAGTATAACACGGATTTACTGATAGTCGAAGTAGTGTTGGGCAAGGAGATAGACCAGGAGCAGGAACAAAAGTTCATCACCAAGTATGAAGAATGTGTACAATTATTACATATGCTAAACGAAAGTAAACCCCAGGTGATTAAGATTAAATTTAAAAGGTTGACTGGTTTAACTTTTCTTCGTTACTATCGCGATGGTAAAAGCCTCAACGATAAGGAAATAAATTTGCTAATGTCTATATTACGGGAAGAGTTTTATGACTGCCTGATTAGTGAAGGAGAAACTGCATTTACCGGCGATTCATTTAAAAAACGAATGAAACGCGACCTCCTGCAGCAGTTTAATCACCAACATGATACCGGCTATCTTTTTGCTTATCGCGAGCATGGTAGACTATGTATGTTTAATAGAAAAAATGGAGGATTATAAAGGTTGAATATACTGGTAATTGCTGATATTGTAGGCCGACCTGGCAGGAGGGCTATAAAAGGTTTGTTGCCGGGTATACAAAAAGAGCATAATATCGACTTTGTTATTGCCAATGCTGAAAATGCTGCCGGAGGCAGGGGATTAACTCGACAGGTAATGAATGAACTTTTAACCAGTGGCATTGATGTATTAACTATGGGTAATCACGTTTGGGATAACAAAGAGATATACAGTTTTGTCGATGATGAGTTTCGGCTGGTAAGGCCTATTAATTACCCACCTTATTGCCCAGGGCAGGGTTATCATGTTTATTCCGGCGGTATAAATAAAAAAATTGCGGTAATAAATGCTATGGGACGGGTTTTTTTACCTTCCCTGGATTGCCCCTTCCGCGGGGTGGAAGAGGTATTGGAAGAAATTCAAGGACAAAGCGACATAATAATTGTTGACTTTCATGCGGAAGCCACATCGGAAAAACTGGCTATGGGGTATTATTTTGACGGTAAAGTAACTGCAGTTTTAGGCACTCACACTCATATTCAGACCGCGGATGAGAGAATATTACCCGGGGGTACTGCCTATATTACTGATTTAGGCATGACCGGCCCGCTGGAATCTATTTTGGGCATGGATAAGGACATGGTTATTAATAAGATAATTTATCAAAGGCCGGTGCGCTTGGAAGTAGCCAGTGGGACTGCCATATTACAGGGTGCTATATTAAGTATCGACGATAATAATAATCAGGTTCAGAAAATCAAGCGCGTTAGCTGTACCCTTCCCTAAGCTTGAAAATTTAATATCTTTATGTTTACTCCTTTAAGAAATATTTTCACTTAAAATGAAAAAATATCCAAAAGTTTTTGCCAAAAAGAAGGAATTACCATTTGAAGTTAGAATATACATTAGGGAGAGCAACTAATCTTTCTAACTAATTCTTGAGGGAGGTTATTTCATGGAGGTATTAAAGGTTTCAGCCAAGTCCAGTCCAAATTCAGTTGCAGGAGCACTAGCAGGTGTTCTCAGAGAAAAAGGAGCTGCAGAAATACAGGCTATAGGCGCAGGTGCAATTAACCAGGCCGTTAAGGCGATTGCTATTGCCCGTGGATTTGTTGCTCCCAGCGGGATGGACTTGATATGTATCCCTGCTTTTACGGATATAATTATAGATGGTGAAGAGAGGACAGCTATTAAGCTGATTATTGAACCTCGTTAATAAAAGACAGTACAATTGTTTAAGGTAAGAATAAGAACCTGCTTTATCCTGGGCAGGTTCTTTCTTATGGGAGGGGTATAGCGAAATAGGCACTGATAAGAAAGTTTTCTTGTAAATAACTTCAAGTTTGGAATATGATTAATTGTCTAGAGTGAGGGGTAAGGAGTAAGGGGTCAGGCATAAGAGGTGTAGGGGCAGACCCGTGTGTCTGCCCGGCCGACCACTGCAATCCCGCGGGCGGACACATGGGTCCGCCCCTACAGATTAAGTGCTCCTGTCCAGGAATAGCACATAAAAACATTTTCATCGGTGGTTGCGTATTCTGTATTTATGGAGGGTCAATATGAAAAGAATTGTTGATTTACACTGTGATACTATTTCATCTCTGCAAAGAAACGGTCAGTCATTATATGACAACAGCTGCCACTTCGACCTTAAAAGGGCGCAAAAAGCCGGAATCGGGCTGCAATTTTTCGCTTTATTTACTATGCCCCAGGGAAGGAATGAATCATTGCGCCAGATACTAAAACAGGTAGAAAAATATCATCATGAGCTGGACCAATACCGGGACTACTTACAGCCGGTTTTTACTTACGAAGATATTATTACTGCCGATAATACCGGAAAAATGGCCGGTATACTCCACTTGGAGGGGGCAGAGGCATTGGGAAGCGATCCGGAAATTTTAAGTTTATTATACCGTATGGGTCTGCGCAGTCTTGGGCTTACCTGGAATAACCGTAATCTGCTGGCTGATGGCGTAGCAGAGGAACCCGGAGCGGGAGGAATCAGCAATAAGGGTAAGGATATAATATATCTAATGGAGAAACTGGGTATTATGCTGGACCTCTCCCATATATCAATTAAAAGCTATTACGATGCCCTGAATATTTACAATAAACCGGTGCTGGTCACTCATGCCAATGCTCGCGTATTATGTAATCACCGCAGAAACCTGGATGACAGCCAATTAAAAGCTCTGGCTGACAATGGCGGGGTGATCGGCATTAATCAGATACCGGAGTTTATTAAGGAAGATGGTAAACCAGAATTATATGATTTGCTGGATCATGTAACCTATATTTCAGACCTGATAGGAGTAGAGTATGTAGCCCTGGGGTCGGATTTTGATGGGGATGATGTTTTACTTATGCCAGGGGTTGAAGGATATAGCCAGTGGCCGCAACTCCTGGCCGGCAGAGGTTTCACCCCGGCGGAAACTAACATGATTCTGAGCGAAAACGCCCTGCGAGTAATTAGAGAGGTACTATAAACGGAAGTCGGAAATAGGATCTTGAAAGCCAGAAGGCAGAGGTGTCAGGTGGCGGACCTCAGACCTCCGACATCCGGTATCCAACATCCGATCTGTAGGGGCAGACCCATGTGTCTGCCCGGCCGAGCACGAAACTGGGTATCGGCTTCTTGAGTAACATAATTGCCAACCCGCGGGCGAACACACGGGTTCGCCCCTACAGATTTCCGGCAAATAGGAGGGACACTTAATGAAACCTGATTATGATTTGCATATACACACTACGGCCTCGGACGGAGTCCTGACACCGCCAGCAATAATCGATA
>CAZUFR010000019.1:8761-16539 GCA_964619655.1 uncultured Syntrophomonas sp.
CATATACACACTACGGCCTCGGACGGAGTCCTGACACCGCCAGCAATAATCGATATGGCGGTGGAAATTGGTTTAAAAGGAATTGCTATAAGTGACCATGATACGGTGGCCGGATTAGTAGAAGCCCGCCAATATCTTTCTACTACCTCCTATTGCCTGGATTTTATCCCCGCGATAGAACTAAATACCGAAGGCGAAGACGATGAAGTTCATATTCTAGGATATTTTATTGACCCTAAAAACGTCGCTTTAAACCAGCGTTTACAGACTATCCGTAATTCCCGCTACCATAGAGCTGAGCAAATGGTGAGCCGTTTACAAGAATTAGGTGTAAAAATTAGTTTTGAACAAGTACAAGAGTTGGCTGAGGGAGAATTAATAGCCCGACCTCATATAGCCCGGGCTCTCATTAATAATAAATATGCCGATTCCATCAGGGAAGCTTTTGATAAATATATCGGGCGGGATGCCCCAGGATATGTTCCTCGCTACAAATTTTTACCGGATGAAGCCATAGAACTGATAAAAAATGCCGGCGGTATTGCGGTGCTGGCCCATCCCGGGTTAATAAAACATCGCGGGAAAGTAATAGAAATAATTAATTCAGGGATAGAAGGATTGGAGGTTTTCTATCCTGAACATAGCCCCCAACTAACCCGCGAATTATTGGGACTGGCCCAATCTAATCACTTGCTAATTACCGGGGGCTCAGATTATCATGGACCAGGTAGTTCGGAAAGTCGGGCCAGTATGGGAGCAGCCGGAGTTAGTGAAGAATTTGTAGAAAAGATGTATACTTATCTAAATAAAAGAAGATAAGTACAATAATATAATTATAAAGGATTTCTCAAGATTGGTGTAGAAATAAAACCATAACTCCCTCACGTAAAACCCTAATAACTTTTAAGCATACATTATCTATTAGACATTCTCTATTCGCACACTTTTACATTGGAGGTATAACAGGTGGAAAATAATATTTTTGGAATTCCTTCAACCGTTTTTGGTAGTAAGGAATGGACTGATTTGGAACAAAAAGAATACGAATTGGGCCCGGAGCAATTATTGGAGGAAATTATTAAACAAAAAACATGGTCAAATGTTGAAATACTGTGGGTTTTAAAACGTTTAATTTATTTTTACGGTAAAAAGGATGCCCTTTTAAAAAAGGCTCCACCGGAACGATTAATGACCAACATGATGGATGTATTGCGCGCTTTCTATATTGTTTTTGATATAGGTGACCCTGAACTGGATGAAAATCTGCGTAGTTATGTGTGTACCAAACTTGGCGACGCTACCTGGGGAATTGGTTCCTCTACCAGGGAGTATTTATTCAAGTTTAAATAATACTTCCTATAAATAATATTGTAAATTATAGTTTCCTAAGAAGGAATATATTCTATATATGTCGAAATCTCCTTCAAATGTGTATATATCCATTATTTAATCGTATATCTAGGGGGGCGCATAATGGTGGTAGGTAATAGAGAAAAGAACATCCGCCGTATTATTGAAATGGAGGATAGAATATGTGAATGTGAACGTTGCCCATCACTAGTTAAATGCCTGAGGAAACCATCTATGGGGAAGGGAGAATTAGACCCCGAAGCCCTGCTGGTTTTTGAATATGAAAACAATTTTACCAGGGATATTAATAATATAATTAAACTGCGTAATTTAATTAAACAGGAAATTAAACTGGACAAGGTCTATCATACCTATATGGTCAGATGCCAACCTAAAGCTTGTGCTACCAGACAAAGTGTTAATTGCTATGGACAAGGGAAGTGGATTGACAAGGACCATAACTGCCTGCTAAGTAACAAAACTTGTGACGGCATACCGGTTCGCCCCGGTACTGATGAAATTATTTCCTGTCTGCCTTTTTTACTTGAAGAAATCGAAATTTTGCAACCACTTTATTTATTTCTGTTTGGCGAAAGAGTAGCAGAATTTGTCCTGAAATCCTACGGTATCTATAACGGTTTTGCTACTAATCTACGTTATGAATATGAACAAATGATTTTTATCACTTTAGTCAACGAAGATGAATTCCACCTTGATAACTGCCATCAACTAGCCAGTATACTGTCAGCCCAATAATTTACTTGCATCAATATTTTACTCATCTATCATAGCATTTCTTGACGTATTTTATCCTTAAACCAAATAATTTAACAATTTACATTTATATGCAAATGCTATAGACTTATTTGCACCGGTGATTAAAACCATAAAATATCTGCAAAAAAGTATAACTAATTTTTCTGTTTTTGCATATAGATGAAAGGTATTCAAAAAAGGAGGTGGCATATCCAATACCACCGGATAAACACTTTTAGTATGGGGAGAGGAGTGGCTTCATGAGCAATGATAACATGAACAAGACATTTGCTATGTTAGAAAACTCAACTGAAAAACTATGGGATATGTGGTTAGTAACGCTAGGTAGTATGTCCTGGACCCAGGAACAGATTGAAAATATGGGGCGTAAGTATTTGGAACAACGTAAAGTAACCAGAGAAGAGGCTAATAAGGTTATCGAGGAACTTACTAATCAGGCTAAAAAGAATCACCAGCAAATGCAAAAAATGATTCAAGAGGCTGTCGTTAATGCATTTGATAATGTAGAGATTCCTACTTTCAACTATATAGACCAGTTATCCAAGAAAGTGGATGACCTGTCCAAAAAGGTGGATAACCTGTAGCCTTTTTAAGGTACTGCAGTTTAGCGGTTATGACCTCAAGCGTCATAACCGCGTTGTATTTTTATTGCGATAGGAGGGCAAATAGATAATGCCACAAGAAAGCAAAGCGAAGCAGAAACAGGCAAAATCAGGGGATAACGTAAGTATGCCTGATATCGTAGAGCTATGGAAGGAATTATATTATAATGCTGAAGAATCCTGGTCCACTGCCACCAGGGAACTTATTGCCAGCAAAAGCTTTATTAATATTTTGGATCAAATGAGAGACCAGTATCTGTCTTTCCATAAGGTTTCCCAACAAAATGTAGATCAATATTTAGAAGTTAATCCATTGCCGTCAAAAAAAGATATGGCCAGGATAGCAGAACTAATCATAGGACTGGAAGATAAAGTGGATAATTTTGACCTCCATTTTTACAATAATATATCCAAAATAACCAGCAGCATGATAAAACTGGTGGAACACCAGGAGGTTATGAAACAGGAAATAGCAGATTTAAAACAGCAAACGGCCAGTATAAACAAAAAACTGGATACTATAAATAAGAAATTGAATGCAAAGACCCGCTCTCAGGATAAGGTTACTGAAGTCAAAAGTGAAGAAGATAAACCCGTAACCAAACCCAGAAAGAGTAAGAAAAAAGATAGCGAGAGTTAATTATTAGGGGGGTGTGGCTTAATGATAGAGCATATATACAGTGAACTCCAAATTGGAAATAAGGGATATATAGAAAAAACCATAACCGAAACTGATGTCTATCTTTATGCCGGAATAACTGGTGATTTTAGCTGGCTTCATGTTAATGAGGTCAGGGCTCGCAGGGGGCATTTCAAGACCCGTGTAGTTCATGGTATGTTGCTTATAGGTCTTATATCCAATGTAGTTGGTAACCGGATGCCCGGGGCAGGAACTATATATGAAACTCAAAATATTGATTTTTTGGCCCCTTGCTATATTAATGATACCGTCCGTGCTCAAACTGAAGTAATAGAAAAACTACCCCGGGGCAGAGTTAAATTAAGAACTTCTTGTTTTAACCAGAACGATGAATTAATCCTTGATGGTGCTGCCATAGTTATACCGCCGCGTAACCATGTTATTGAACAGACCTTAAAACAAATTGGTGAGGGGTTATAAATATGGAAAAGAAATTATATGTGTTAAGTGGGAGTGCTGAAGAAGTAGGTGAAAAATTACAGGAAAGCTATGATCGCGTTCTGGAAAGTACCCGCAAGTGGGCAGAAATAATCAGTTTTGACCCGGACCCGCAAACCGGTATGACTTCCAAAGATGTTGTTTGGCGCAAAAACAAATCTAAACTATACCGCTACTGTAGCAGTGGGATTAAGCACCGAACTCCCATACTAGTACTTTATGCCTTAATTAATAAAGCCTACATTCTTGACCTTACCCCAGGTATGAGTATGGTTGAGCATCTGGTAGATGAGGGTTTTGATGTATATATGCTGGAGTGGGGAGAATTTCAATGGGAGGATCGCCACTTAACCTTTGCTGATTTTGTATTTGATTATATTGCTCATGCCGTCCGTAAGGTCTGCCAGTTTTCTAATTGTGATGAGTTAAGTATAATCGGATACTGCATGGGAGGTACCATGGGGGCTATGTATGCTTCGCTTTTTGAACTGCCCAAAATTAAAAACATGGTATTTCTTGCTTCGCCCGTTGATTTTGAAAATGCCGGACTTTCATCAAAATGGCTTAATTCGGAAGCTTATGATGCTGATAAAATTGCCGATACCTTCGGACTGGTACCCAGCAGTTTTATTGATTGTGGGGTTAAGATGTTAAATCCGGTTAATAATTTCTGGGGTACTTATACCCGCCTGTGGAAGGTAATAGATGAGGGCATGTCCATAAAATCATGGAAAGTCCTGAACAAGTGGGTTAATGATAACACTAATTTCCCTGGTGGGGCTTACCGTCAGTGGATTCGAGACATGTACCAGGAGAATCTGTTGATTAAAGGTGGCATATATCTTCGCGGCCAGCAAGTGGATCTTAAAAATATTGACGCTGCCCTGCTGGTCTTGGCTGGGGAAAAAGACCATATTGTTTTGCCCGAGCAGGCCAGAGCAGCCATGGATTATACGGGGGCAGAAGATAAGAGCTATTACGAATTTCCTATAGGACATGGAGGATTGGTCTTCGGTGGTATGGCCAGGGATAAAGTATTTCCTATTATCAGCCAGTGGCTGAGCGCGAGGTCTTAGGAAAACAGGAATAAGTTAACAGTCAAAGAGGGGATGGGCATTGGCCCGTCCCTTGTTCTTTTAAAACCTGCTATTGAATAAAAATGGTTTAAAAAGGGTAAGTGGAGGCTGCTGCATGATAAACACCCTCTGGTATCAAGAAAGCATTGAAAATATCCTGGAACTGCTTAAGACTAAAAGCGACCGGGGATTAACCGGTAAAGAAGTTGAAAAAAGGGCTGCCCAAAAGTCTAACGTTTTGGAAGAAGGTCAAAAAATTAATCCCTTCTCTATTTTCTTTAAACAGTTTACGGATACCATGGTCATTGTTCTGCTTTGTGCTACTGTAATTTCCGGGATAATAGGAGCCATGGCTGATGCCGTAACTATAATGGCAATTGTAATATTAAATGCCATATTAGGATTCGTACAGGAGTACCGCGCCGAACGATCGCTAGAAGAGATTAAGAAATTGGCAGCACCTTATGCCCGGGTATTACGAGACGGAAAAAAGATTAACATTCCCGCTGGGGAACTGTTACCCGGGGACATTGTCTTTATTGAAGCCGGCGACCGGGTACCGGCTGACCTTAGACTCCTGGAAACCAGCAGCCTGGAAATTGATGAAGCCTCTCTTACCGGTGAATCTGTACCTATAGCTAAAGACCCCTGGGCTCAGTTCACCTCGGAAATACCCCTGGCCGATGTGAGCAATATGGCATTCATGGGAACCGGGGTAACCCGCGGGCGGGGTAAGGCAATAGTAGTAGCAACTGGAATGGATACGGTAATGGGGCAGATCGCCCGCATGATGAAAGCTGAAAAACAGGATATGACTCCCCTGCAGATTAAGCTGGACCAACTGGGTAAATACCTCATTGTAATCTGCCTTCTGGTCTGCAGCCTGGTTACTCTGATGGGTATCTACCGGGGTGAACCGATGATGACTATGTTCCTTGCCGGCATTAGCCTGGCGGTAGCAGCAATTCCGGAAGGTTTACCTGCTATAGTAACCATTGTCCTGGCTCTGGGGGTTCAAAGAATGGCTAAAAGGAATGCTATAATCAGGCGTTTACCGGCTGTGGAAACCCTGGGCTGTACTACGGTGATATGCTCTGATAAGACCGGGACTTTAACCCAGAATAAAATGACGGTAAGAAGAATGGCTACTCTGGATAAGACAATATTGATAGAGGGTGAGGGTTATAATCCTAAAGGCAGGTTTTTGCTGGGCGAAAAAACAGTAAAACCGAGAGATGATACTGCCTGCAGCCTGGTACTGCAGATTGCCGCCAACTGTAACAACTCCACCCTGGAAAAAAACCAGAGTACTTATGAAATAATGGGTGACCCTACCGAAGGGGCCCTGCTGGTTATGGCTGCAAAAGCCGGGGTGAAGCCTGCCTATAAGCGTTTAAAGGAGATTCCCTTTGATTCTGATCGTAAACTGATGAGTGTGATAATAGAAAAAAACGGTGAATATATGCTCCTGGTCAAAGGCGCCTTGGAGGTAATTAGTGCTCTTTGTTCACAAGTAATGGAAAAGGGTAGAGTTTCCGTATTACAACCCCGTCACCAGAATTACCTTAATGATATACAGGAGGATTGGGCAGCCCAGGCCTTACGGGTACTGGGGTTTGCTTATAAAAAAGTAAATCCTCAGGATTGGCAGCAGCTAAACCAGGAGGAGTTGGAAAAGAATCTAACCTTCGTAGGACTATGCGGTATGATTGACCCTCCCCGGGTAGGAGTTAAGGATTCGGTCGATGAGTGTATTAGAGCCGGCATAATACCCCTGATGATTACCGGTGACCATCCGGTTACCGCCCGGGCTATTGCGGCTGAAATTGGCATATCTGATGGAAGCGGAGTAATTACCGGTCCCCAGATAGATAAAATGCAGGACGAAGAACTTTATCAAGGAGCCGTTAAGAAACGGGTTTTTGCCCGGGTATCGCCAGAACATAAAAACCGAATTGTTAAAGTATTGAAAAAACGTGGGCATGTAGTAGCCATGACTGGTGATGGGGTTAATGATGCTCCGGCTTTAAAAGCGTCTGATATAGGTGTAGCCATGGGAATCACCGGAACTGAAGTTAGTCGTGAGGCATCAGCTATGATTCTGGCTGATGATAATTTCTCTACAATAGTAAATGCAGTATACGAAGGCCGGGCCATCTATGATAATATAAGGAAGTTTATCAGGTATCTCCTGGGGTGTAATATAGGTGAAGTGCTAGTAATGTTTATTGCCACTCTCTTTGGTATGCCCCTGCCGTTTTTGCCTATTCAAATTTTGTGGATTAATCTGGTTACTGATGGTCTACCGGCTATGGCGTTGGGATTAGAACCGCCGGAACCGGGAATAATGCGGCGCCAACCGCGACCACGCACTGAAGATATATTTGCCCGGGGACTGGGAGCCATGATTTTTAAGAGGGGGATATATATTGCGGTAGTAACCCTGCTGGCCTTTACTGCAGGTTTGGCCGTAAGCCGGTATTATGGGGTAGATAATCTGGCTGCTGCCCGCACCATGGCCTTAACTACCCTGGTATTTGTCCAATTATTTTATGTCTTTGAGTGCCGCTCCGAACGTTTTTCACCTTTTGAACTGGGCTTTTTCAGCAACCGCTTTTTGATTGTTGCCGTTATCTGCTCGGTGTTTATGCAGTTATTAATAATCTACCTGCCGTTTTTCCAGCACATATTTAAGACTGTCCCCCTTGATGGCTGGCAGTGGGCATTAATACTACTTATCAGCGGGTTTAGGCTATTATGGAAATTTATATTGTATACCTGGCAGAGACTTTTCCTTTCAGGTTTTGAATATGGTAAAATTAATGCTTAGCAGGA
>CAZUFR010000020.1:0-16324 GCA_964619655.1 uncultured Syntrophomonas sp.
CAGATGGAGCACCCTGTAACAATAATCTTAGTATGTTTATGGAGATGCGCCTGGCTGCTCTTATCCAAAAGCCCTTCCACGGCCCCCGCTCCATGCCCGCTGAAACCGTTGTAGAAATGGCTACCCTGGGTAGTGCCAGGGCTATGGGATTGGAAGATGAAATCGGCAGCCTGGAAGAAGGCAAAAAAGCCGACATGATACTGGTCAGCCTGGATGGCTGGCACACCCGTCCTCAAAATGCTACCAGTGTCTATTCCCAGCTGGTTTACCAGGCACAGGCCAGTGATGTCACCGCCACCATAGTTGATGGCCATCTACTCATGAAAGACGGCCGCCTCTTAAGCATCGATGAGGAAAAACTTAAAAGCGCAGCCGAGGCCTCTTTACAAAGAGTTTGCCAGCGGGCCGGGCTGTGCTAAGCCACCGGAAGAAAAGTGTCAAGGGAAGTGTCAAGGGGACGGTTCTCTTGACACCTTTTTTAAAAAAGGATAAAATAGTTATTATTTGGTTAAAGAGGGGAAAGCTATGCCCAGACACCAGCGGATACTAAACGAAAATGGAACCTATCATTTGATGATGCGAGGAAACGAAAGAAAGAACCTGTTTCATGACCAGGAAGACAAACAGAGGTTTATTGAAACCCTATTTGCCAAAAAGGAGGAGACAGGTTTTCTTATTTATGCCTATTGCCTTATGGATAATCATGTCCACCTATTGGTCAGAGAAGGTCCAGAAGGACTGGCTACGATGATGAAGCGGGTCAATGGTAGCTATGCCTATTATTTCAATCAAAAAAATCATCGAGTGGGGCATCTCTTCCAAGACCGTTTCAAAAGTGAACCTATTGGGGATGACCGGCATTTGCTAGCTGTCATTCGCTACATTCATAACAATCCAGTTAAAGCACGGTTAGTAGAAAAACCGGAACAATACCGGTGGAGCAGCTACACCAGTTACCTGTTTTCGGATAAGCCAGAAGCAAAGATGGTGGAGACAAAATTCATCCTATCTATCTTTGCAAACGACCCGAAAACAGCAATACAAGAATTCAAGAGATTTTCTATGGAGATGGATGAAAGTGAGTTTCTGGACTTAGAAGAAGGAAGTATTTGGACAATAGAAGAAGGTTTGTCCTATCTTGATGAATATCTTACGAACCGCTGGCCAGGGAAAAGTCTACCGGGCCTGATGAACGACAAGAATACCCGTACAGAAATCATATTGAATCTTAAGACTAATACCAAACTATCTATCAGGGCTATAGCTAATTTGCTGGGGATTAATCGAGGGATCGTACAGAAAACGAAAGAGAATAGATAACCTGATGGGCGAATAAAGTGTCAAGAGAACCGTCCCCTTGACACCCATAAACCTTAGTTTTGGGTTTGCTTTTGCTTTTTCCGCTATCCTTGTTAGTTGCTTTTCCACTCTTCTTCTCCTCTGGTGAGTTAGTGTTTCTCTTCCAAGGGCAATAATACGTTGGCTGCCTTTCCTCTCTACCCTGTGTCATCGGTACTATGCACCAATCCGACTCCCTGCATACCATTTGGCTTCCTCGCTTTGTATCGCTTGTAGGCCATACTCCCCTGTTGGGAAGAGCTGCAGGGCCTCCCGAGTTGCCGTGACCCAACTATGATAAATTACTCACTATCACTCAATCCTTCCCACAGTTAACATACGGTGGACCCCATCAATCATTAAACTACAAGCCCCTGGTACAAACACACTTTGAAAACAAGGAGGCCTATAGACTTGGAATATAATGAAGAATTGTCTTGAAAATGGGGTCCACCGTATAGAATCCCTCCTCATATCTAACATCGTGCAATTTGATACTGCCCTTGCAACAACAAAAGAAACATTAACTTAAGATAGCGATATAGATCTTTCACAGCGATACTAAAGTAGAGGAGAAAAGCGCACAGAAGCTTACAAACACGGGTTTCCCAGACCTCCGGCGACGCACTGCTGGAAGGTGCTTTTTCGTCTGACTTGCTGCAACCGCTGAGTATCAATGCCAAAGCCAGCACTGCCAAAATTGTACTTCTGCCCAATTTTTTCATTCCATATCCCCCCTAATCTATCTCCAGATGTACTTTGGTCTGCTTTGGGGTGCTGTTCCCGGCCCAGTATTTAACCGTGTAATCACCTGACTGGCATTGGAGTCCGCCATCGCTGGGGTAGCCGTTCCAGCTTTTTGAATATCTGCCCTTATCATAGCTCAGAGGCTTATTGCCGGTAAATTTATAGACCCGCTTCCCGTCAGCGTTATAGATCTCAAAGGTTACAGACTTTCCCTTATACCGATAATAGTCAAAGACAAACCTTGTGGAATAGCTGCCATCGTCGTTGTAAACCCGATTGTACGAGCTGAGCTTGAAATAGGCCGGCTGTTTGTGATTGATCTTAAAATTCCAGGTGCCGGTTGGATTGGTCAGGTAACCCTCCTTCTCCTTTTGTACAATTGCTGTCACCTTCATGGTATAGGAACCGCTGGGAAGATTGCTGTAATTGGCTCCGTAACGGCGATTAACCGTTTGACCTTCATTGAGGGTGAAATCTTTGTTCCAATTAAGCACCTTTTTGCCGCTGGAGTTATAGAGACCGACCTGAAATACAGCATCATGATACTCAGATTGCAATTTAAAATCCATATAGAACTTTCCGTTCTCGGAATAGCCTTTGTTTAATTTCACATATACGCAGTTGTTCTGTGCATCGTTGTAGTAGTCGTAGGCGAAAGCCGGAATGGCAAACGTAACGACAAACGCCAATGTTAAAATTACCGCCAAAAATCGTTTCATTAAAAAAACCTCCTTCGTGCTTGTTGGCCGTATTTATCAGCCCACGGTCTAGTTTTTAATTTTACTTTCCTAGTTGACAACTGAACCATCTGCCTTGGAGCAACTTGAGTCAATCAACTGGGAAAGTTTATTTATCAAACAAAACCCAATCAGCGCCCTGTAATATGTCCATATAATAGACTTTGCCGCCGTCACTGACGGCATAGTGATAAATGGCGGTGTATTTTTCCCCGTCGGCAGAGTAATCTCCCGCCGAGAAGGTGAAGACGTGCTCGCCCTCGATAGAATCATCGCCAGTCCGGACGATTACCGGTGCGGTTTCACCGCGCGCATTTATGGCATTCTGTACCAGTGCAATCGCTTCATCCTCGCTGATCGCCACATCCCCCTTGACGTCCGCGTGAGCAAAGTAAAACGCGCTACCCATGTAGGGAAAGTCAAAGGGGAATTTATTTATCGGGTAAAGCTCATCAAATTCCAGATCATTGCCACCATTCATTGTGTAGTAGATATTCTCAACATCAAAGTTTTCAGTCAGTGTCCGCCACAAGCTGTCCATCATGAACCAGCGCATTGAGTCGCTATCGTAAAAACGGAATTCATTTTTCTGTTCCCGGTCGTCCAGGTTTGAAATCAGGGTAGAACTCAGGGCCCAGTCAATGTTAATCTCTTCGCTTTTACAGGAGGGAGTTTCCCTCAGAAAGAAGTCCAGACCGGTCAGTTGAGAAAGTCCCTGGGCCAGTTTTTCGGATGTTAGATCACCGGAGTATTCAAACGGATGAGTTTCGTATTTAGCAGATTCACTGCCGATTTCCAGGTTGGTATAGAGCATTGCCGTTTTCACCTTAGGCGCAGATTTGGTTTGTTTGCTCTGAGATGATGTTTCCTTGCCGCCGCACCCGGATAACAGAAGACAAAGCGCCAGCATTATGGCGAATGTTTTTTTTATACTTTTCATTCGATTCCCTCCAGTATTCTGATTTATTAATCTATTCCGCCCAACAGCAGCAGGGTCGCTGCCAGATAACCGGCGGACAGCACCGCTATAACACAGCTGAAAATACCCGCCGCTATGACGGAGGCATATTTTGTGCCGGACCGCTTTCGCCTGTATACGGATATAAAACTGACCACAGATCCGGTAGTTCCAAGCAAAAACAGCAGTACAGCTAATCCAGTGAACATTTCAATCACCTCCCAGGCATCACTCTGCCTCCGTTCATATAATTATAATCATGTCTTTGCGGCAGGCTGCTTCATGCCGACCGCTAAGCTGAGTAATGTAGCGTAAGACTCATTATTTTTTGTATGTGCCGGCAAAAATATCGTATGGGCCGACATAATCAGGTTTGATTTTAACCTGAACTGTGTCTCCGTCCAGCAATATTTCCAAATAATCATCTGTTGCCCGATTGGAGCCATCGGGAAGCAGCATGCCCATGATGTTGTCGTTGGTATCATCTATCCTTATATCATAGTCAATATGCCCCTCGTTAATGGATTTGTCGAGGAACATTGCCCCCTTACTGTTGTTATAAAAGCCATACCACGCAGACAGATCGCTCGTGTGCGGCTCGGCGCTTGATTGCTTAGTCAAATCGTCCTTATCCATATCGATATTAATCAGAGAATACTTCTTGCCTTTAAAACGGAGCTCACTTTCCGTCAACAGACCGATTCGGCAGTATTTTTCGTTTGTGTGTTTGTAGGCAAGCAAATCATCTTTACCGTCCGATGCCAGATAACCATTCAGATTGGAGGTGGACGTGATCCCGTCCGACTCCCAGTACTTCCACTCACCGTCTTCAATCGTCAGAAAGTTGTTGTTTATGTCGCCTCCGCGGTACCACTTCCCGTTGTATGCCTCAAACCCGTCAACAGAGTCTTCAGCGCGGTAATAGCTAACCCATATATACCTAATTTCGTCTTTCGATGTATCAGAATAGTAGGTGGTATGGGACATCGTTTCTTTGAAGCCCAGTTGACCCTTATCATTTTCCACAGTTCCTTCGGTAATTAAGGTCAAGTTGCCGTTTTCCGGCTGATAGAGCTTCCAAGTATTGTCTTCACTGATTTGCAGGCAATTGTCGCGCAGATTGCCGTGTTTATACCACTTGCCGTCGATACTTGTATTTGATGAACAGCCAATGAAGGCCGTTGCCAGGCACAACACCATTAGAATCGCTACAATTTTACGCAAAATTATTTCTCCTTTTGGTTTAGTCAATCTGCATACCCCTTACCATTTATGTCATTTCGGCATCGGTCAGGCTTAGGTTGCTCCTTTTTGTTTTTAAGTGTCTTTCTATCGGGTGCGGTCAACGGCCAGCAGATCCATAAAGGTGTCTGCCGAAATCTCCACCACCTCGATGTCGTCCCGGTAAAAAATCAGGCGGTATCCATCCGTTGCGACACTTCGGAACACATCCTGATTGCGCAGTAATCCAAACCGCACCGATTGCAGCCGCCGGTGCATATCCAGACAAACCGTGCTGCCGGATTCCATTTCTACTCTGAGACGGCCGTCCTCCAGGGGCGTCACTGCACGAAAGATTTTGCTGTTTTGCACGATAAGTCTCCTTTCCTCCGTTTTTCAGCGTGGTGGTATACCACATTTCCAGCATAGCGCGGCTTTTCAGTTCAGGTGTATCCCCAGCGAGTATTTATTTTCAGATTTTATCCGGCATGTCCAAGCATTTTTAATAAATCCCAGCCACGCTTTCTATATAAACGGCTCCTTCTTTCAGCGAATTATACCATTCGGACGCATCCTCGGAACTGCCACATAGGATGGCTACATTGACAATAAAGTCTATATCAACCACCCAATAACAGGCGCAGGGGGTTACCTCCCCGGTTTTCTGATCCAGGTCTTCGCTTTTTCCGATGACCACATTACCTTCCAGTTCTTGTAATCCCTCAGCGGTGACACGCTCGATAAATGCGGCAGGGTTTTCCCTATAGGTGTTGGGGGTAACCCAATACAGCAGCGCCGAGCCATCCTGTTGGGCTGCAAAGCGAACGGTTCCGCTTTTATCCATCACTCCCTTGGCTGAGAATACATTGGGATAGGAGAGAAGAAGCTGGTTTTTCTCGTCTCTGTAAGTAAACTGAACTTTTTTATCGTCGCCCATATTATCATTATGAGCACTAAAGAACGTGCTTCCTTCGTAGGGCTGATCCACCGGCAGTTCCTTAAGACGGGGCATATCCTCCAGGACAAGCGGCTTGCCGCCCTCCATGGAGTAATAGACCGTGCTAACCTTTAGATTCTCCTTGATGGTTCTAGCCAGACTGTCCAGCATAAACCAGTTGAGGCTTTCCGCATCATGAAAATGGAATCCTTCTTTCTGTTCCCGGTCGTCCAGCCCAGCCAACAGGGTGGAGTTCTCCGCCCAATCCACGGTCGCACTGTCCCCGGAAAGCTTTGCTCCGTCCAGCGTAAAGTCCAGCCCCGACCATTCGGAAAGCCGCTTCGCCAGCACCTCCACCGTCAGAGCGCTCGACACCGTCTGTTCCTCGCTCTTTATCAACCCCAGGCTTTCTGCATCTGCGGAGCCGGCGGAAAAATCGGCGTAAAGGGTAATCTCGGTTTCCACAGCTTGTGGACTGGAAGCGTTGTCCGAGGATGTTTCCGTCATCCCCCCGCAACCGCAAAGCGTTACGGCAAGTACAAGTGCCACAGCAGTTACTAAGAAAGTCTTTTTTTTCATATTTGCACTTAACATAACTCTACCTCCTTTGTTTAATTCAATTACCGCGCAGCTGTAAATATCTCATTCAAAGATGGGACAGAAATGCCATCTCCCGCCCGGAATGCTACCGTTTCTTTCACACCGTTGTCCCAAACAAGTAAAAGCTCTTCTCCGGTTAACGACCATGCGCCTCCGTCATAGGGCTTGATCTCTCCCTTCTCGTTCGGGGAGGACAATTTGAAGATACCGCCTTCCACAAAGTAGAGATAATTTCCGTCGTCTCCATGCCATAGATTTGTTTGCACCAGGGTGCAGAACGAGATGGCATCCTCTCCGGACGACGTTCCCAGCGCATCGCAAACGCCGTCATGGGAATCCTCGTCTATGTACCACCAGCCGTCATAGTCCGCCAATGGTGCGGCCGACTTGGTACCGTCCTCAGAATCGGAGATGATTCCTGCACTACTATCCTTAATCGATTCAGTTCCGTTGCATCCCGCCAGAAAAATAGTTAGAAGTAAAGACACAATCATCGCAAGGGTGACGTGAATAGACGGATTCTTTTTCATTGCGTTTTTCTACCTCCATAGATATAATCTTGTGGTCAGCTCCTTTTTGTGTTCTGCTATGCGGTATCCCTCCTCGTATAATAGTTTTTGCAAGGAAATTAATAGATAGCGCAGGCTACACATCAGGTTACAGCTCGAAAGGATTAGATTGCATCCATGCTGGGCGCACATAAAAAATACGCCGTACCATCAGTGTACGACGTATTTTCAGCGTAAGAATATCCCCCATCGGGTATTTATTTTCAGATTTTCCCTGCATCTTTCAATTCTTGAAGCTGTACACGGGAACGTATACCCAGCTTTTGAAAGATGCTTTTCATGCTTGTTTTGACTGTTTCAGGTGATATAAACAGTCGTGAGGCAATATCCCGGTTGGTCAGTCCTCCGGCAGCCAGCCGTGCGACATCGCGCTCCCGCGGCGTCAACTGGCCGAGTCGGGTGGCTTTGCGGATTTTCTCTACCCCCAGACTGTGCCTCCTGCACAAAGCAGGTAGCCCGATCATACCGGATTGCTTCTCTCGTGACTTCAGCAAAGGAGCAAGCGCCTCGCCATATTCAGCAAAAGGAAGATGGATTCCGTCCGGCAGGGCAAGGGAAAGAGCACGATCCAGTGCTTCCTCCGCCGCCTCCTTTTGCCCCAGGCGGTGGTGAGCAACGGCAATGAACAGATGAAAATAAACCTGCGGCAGTACAAAGTGATGCTGTTCTGCCGCAGGAATTGCTCCCTGCGCCATACCCAGCAGCTTTGCATCCTGACCTTGGGATAGCAGCCAGCGCAGATACGTCAGCACTCCGAAAGGAACCGCCACATTATACAAAATCCTGGTGATCCGGTCTAAATCCGTGAGCCATTCGGGTACGGCATACTCTTCAGTCAGGACGGAGACAAAAGTCAGTACCAGATCAGCCATTCTTTTCACCGCAGGTTCAGTGCCGGTTTTGGCCCGTTCCAGAATACTCTTCCTCACGTTCTCAAAGCTTTCAATGTCTCCCCGCAGCAAGGCGATCCGCAAAAGGGTCATTTCCGCAGCAAAGCAGATGCTGTCTTGCTCCTGGGTGCCAGCAAGGTAAATCGCCTTGTGGCACAGGGCTTCAGCGTTAGTATCCTCTCCGCGCATCAAAAGAACCTCTGCCCGCATGGCGCAGTCCGCACCGGTTCCATGTCCCTCCGTCAGGCGTATATAATAGGGAAGGCATTCGTCCATGCAGGCAAGCTCTCGGTCAAGCGCCCCGCTCACACTCCAGAACAGATACAGCACGGAGGGCTGACCGAATGTCCAGGAGTCATTCCAATCGTCACAGTTGGAGAAGGGGCCGCCCAGCACCTCCCACGACCTGCAATGCAGAGCGCTCATTTTTTCAATGTCGTTAAATGCAGCAAAGGATTGAAGCATTGCCAACTTTCCGGTCAGTATCCGGATGTCCTCCTCATGGAGCCCGTTCTGTTCCGGCTGGGAAATCATATCCTCCATGAGCGAGCAGCCTTTCTCAAATGCCGCATAGCTGCCCACGCGAAATAGCTCGAAGTTAATCATGGATAACGTATGGGGATGGCGAACGAGAATTTCCCGGTCACATTCCCTGAACACCCTCTCCAGTACCTCTGCACTGCCAGCCTCCGGATACAGAGAGAAATCCACGGCTATGATGGGCAGAGAAAGCAGGGATTCCAACTCGCCTGCCTCCAGATAGCCGCACAGGGCGTAGAAACGCTCACCTACCGCCGCGTATGCATCTGCGGCGAGTTTTTGCATCTCACGTATTGCATCAGTGGACAGCCCCCAACGCTCCTGTCTCAAAAAGCTCTGCAGCAGACTGTGCAACGTATAGGCACCGCTGTCCCGTTCATAATGGATGAAGGAACCGCCGCCCAGCAATCGAACGATACCGGCCGGAAGCGCATCCTTCCCCAGCAGGATATACGCCTGCTCCACCGTAAAGCGTTCCAGCAGGGAAACGGCAATAAGGAAACGTTGCTCCTCCGGATTCAGGTACTTCCAGATTACGGAGCGGATCAGATTGTCCATGCTGTCGGTTGCCTCGAAATCTCCTTCCCTCAGGTAGCGTATCAACTGGAGATTCAAGGCGGCCACCCATCCCTCGGACAGCAACTGAAGCCTGTCAAGCTCGTCCCGGGAGAGTGCAATTTCATTGGCGCGGAAATAAGCATTGATATCCTCTTTCTGAAAAAAGAAGGTGTCATTTTGAATGAGCACCGCCTGATCCGCCGGTATTCCGCTGATATCCATCGGATCAATGAATTGAGTAATGACCACAAGATGCAACCGTGGAGACCCGTGGCGGGAAAGTGCGTGGAGAATACGCTCAGGCAATTCACCTTGTATGTATTGAAAATTATCAATGATAAACCAGGCGTTCCTATCGGTTACACAACCGCTCATAATCTCCGCTATATCCACGAGATTTTCCTGTGCCGGATATTTCAGCGTCTCCAGTTGCTTCGCCGTGCTCCTGTCAATATGGGAGAAGGTTCTGCAAATACCGTTCCACGACTTGCGAAGCGGCTCTCCCATGCAGGTGTACCAATAGACATGCTCTGCGTCCATTTGGCGCAGATATTCACTGATGGCCGTGGTTTTTCCGAAACCGGAAGGTGCCTGCAGGACGATAAGCGGATAGCTATGGATGGTTTCCAGCCGTTTTTGCAACGCGACCGGTATATATACAGTCGGTTTAAGACTTTGGATTCTGTTTAGTGGCATAATTCCTCTCCTTTTGACTGGATGAATATAAATATTATACCAATAATTTATCAGTCAATGTTTATTGATCCCTTCTTTTGACAGAATGATGTGATACGATAAAAGGAGTAAGCAAATGCAGGTCCCTGCGATGGCTTCTAACAAATAAGCCGTTAATATACCGGAAAGAACAGGCAAACATTACCTGGGCCTGTTTTTAGCCTAACCTTTCTGCCATCGCTACGGAATGAAATAGCACCGTTACGGTCGGTTCTAAGTATTTTAATATTTTTTACCTCCAATGTTTCCAGTATCGATGGATGGGGATGACCGAACAGGTTGTTTTCTCCTGCACTGATAACTGCCCATTGGGGCTTACTTTCTTCGTAAAAAGATGGTAACAATGAGTTCTTACTACCATGATGAGGAACCTTTAATATGGTAACCGGGGTTAGTAGTTGCTTATCTACCAGTACCTGCATCGTTTCCTTTCCTATATCTCCGGTTAGTAAAGTTGAAAAATTATCATAGCGGACATCAAGCACTATAGACTGTTCATTGAGACTTTCCATGGAATTTACCCTGGCCGGGGGGTATAAAACCCGTATTTGCAACTTTTCCCCGGTATATATCGATTTCCCACCGGCCAGGGATATAATGGGCATCTCCCCGGCTTTCGCTATTTTTCTCAGGTTACGATATTCTTCGGCATCAACCAATGTCGCTGGTACAGCAATATAACGTGCCGGTATTTCCTTTAAAACTGCTTCCAGTCCTTGCAGGTGGTCGGTATCAGGGTGGGTATTTATCGCCAGATAGAGCTCACGTACGCCCCGGTAATATAAATAAGGGAGTACCTTGCGGGTGCCCGGATCAGAGAAATCACTGCCTCCCCCATCAACCAGGATAAATTTTCCCCGGGGAGTTTTAATTAGTATGCTATCCCCCTGACCTACATCGATAAATGTCACCTCTAACTTCCCACGATTATATATGCTTCCCGGCAGACATATAACCGTAACAAAAACCGCAATCATTACCAATCCGGTTGCCAGTACCGAGGTGCGTTTTTTATCACCTGCAGCAGTAAATGCATAGATAGAAAGAAGTAAACCGACATAATATACCACTATTAAAGCTGCCCCTGGAGCTACCACCCGTAAATAGGAACCGGGGATGTTTACCACCAGTTCATTTACGATACGGATCAGGTCAATACACAAACCTGCCGGATACAGAAATAGGGCGCTTAATCCTGGCAGCAGTCCACCCGTTAGCAAAGATAAAAACCCCAGAATAACTGCTCCTCCGGAAAGATACGTTATGGGAATATTGGCCAGCAGAGCCAGGGGGCTAAACAGGTGGAAATGATAAGCAGTAAGAGGTAACACTGCCAACTGAGCACAGATCGGTACCAACAGAAGATCGCCCCACCTGCTGCTGTAGTTG
The DNA here is from genome assembly GCA_964619655.1 of uncultured Syntrophomonas sp. Classification (GTDB taxonomy): domain Bacteria; phylum Bacillota; class Syntrophomonadia; order Syntrophomonadales; family Syntrophomonadaceae; genus UBA4844. The sequence continues at coordinate 11,220 of CAZUFR010000020.1, forward strand.
AGCTTTCTTCTTAATAGAGGGAAGAGATAAACCAGTCCCCAGGCGGCTGCGAAGGAAAGTTGAAAGGTAATCTGCAGCAGTGAATTGGGGTTAATTAATAGAATAACTATTCCCGCCAGGCCCAGGCTGTTGAGCATGCGGTTATCCCGCCCGCTATAGAAAGCAATCAAGCCTATTGATCCCATTATCACTGAACGTATTACCGGTACCGGCCAGCCGACCAGGGTAGCATATATTAATAGTAGTAGTATTCCAGATATCACCCGCGTTTTTCGGGAGATCCCCAGCAGAGAACATACCCAGGCGCAGAGGAGCAGCAAAAAGCCTATATGCAAACCGGATACCGAAAAAATATGGACTACACCGGTTTTTTGGTAATCGCTGTACTCACTGCTATCAATACCTTCTATAATTCCTAAGAGCATGCCCAGCAATATGGCTGCTTCATCAGGAGGTAGGACTTCTTTAACCAGTTCCTGACTGTTATAACGGTAAGAGTTTATCCATCCTTGAAAGCCGCTGGCTTGCCTGCTGATAGAGAGGTCTTTTTCTTCTTCTTTAACTGAGAAAATATAATATATGCCGTTCTTCTCCAGGTATTTGCGATAGTCAAATTCTCCAGGATTACCTGCCCGGGAGGGTTGTTTTAATGACCCTTTTATTTCCACCTGATCGCCCTTTTGCAAATGGGCGTCAAAATTACAGTAAACCTGAACATTGCTGGAATAACGGTTCTTACTGTTGGTCCGAACCGCGAAGGTAGTCTTTTTCCCATCGTAGCGGGGATAATCTTTTACTATACCCTCCACCTGGGCTGGCTTCATTTCCGGCAGGTGTTCCGGTGCAGGTGTGGTAAGCAAGGAAAAATAGAGAAGACCAACCATAATTACCAGTCCCCCGGTAAAGGCCTCACGGGAATAACTGCGGTTATAAACCCCGAATAGAAGTAAACCTGTAACTAAAAGAAACGCCAGTATCCACAGCTGATTGCTGGCCAGTACTATAGCTATGGAGAAGAATATGCAAACTAAAAACCAGAAAGGAAACATGTTATAACCTGCTTTACGTGGAGGTAGCAAAGGGTTCAATGTTACAATTGATAATGGTGACCCGAAGTACCAGATTAATTCTTAATTTTGAATTCTCAATTTTGAATTAATGGTGAAATGCTCCGCATTTCTTAATCTTTTTATTACAAACTTAATTTCGCTGCAAGAACGTAGATTCAAAAAAAGATTATCGACATTTACATTAGGTATATTTGTTTTTGTATCAGCGTACGCTTATTTTATTCTTAATAGCTTCAAACCTCTTATCTCCAATACCGCTAACATTTTTAATTTCCTCTATATCTTTAAAGGGACCGTTGCTACTGCGATAATCCACTATCCGCTGCCCCAGAGCCGGGCCTATACCGTCTAACTTATCTGCCATTTCCTGAGCCGAGGCAGTATTTATATTAACCAAAGCTGAACTCGGCTGAGATGTGGCATTAGTGTAAGAACCCCCGGCATTTATGGGTACTGGTGCTTCGGGTATCTCCCCCTCCGCGGGAACCGGTATAGTTTCACCATCGACCAATGGACGAGCCATTTCCAGGTGTTTAAGGTCAGCTTCCGGCAGAGCTTCAGCCATCTCCACCGCCTGGTATACGCGCTCACCTTCCTGCAGTCGATAAACTCCGGGATTTTTAACGGCACCAGTAACATATACCTGAATAATCATGCTCTCCAATTCATCCGATACGGTCTCATCCATTTGTTCAGAGGATTGTAGCAAAGTCTCCTCTTCCACCTGTCTATCATTTTTAAAATCAGCATATTTTACTCCCACAGCAAAAGCCACCAGAAGAATTAAAATCGCCAATGCTATCCAACGTTTGTCTAATTCCATAATTTTTCCTCCAGTAGCTTAATTCTACATATATTACCATTATCCTCCATTATGGCAATGCCTAAATGTGAATATCCGGAAATGGACACAGATTCCCTAAGGATTAGCACAGATTTTAAATGATAAAATAAACGCGGGGAATAGAAGTACCCACAGGGCACCTAAATTGCTTAATGATTAACATATCCATAGGGTATACGGATGCTCCCTATAGTCCTCCTGAATTAAGGACACCCTCAAACTTTTCTCCTCATTCCTCATACCTTACCCTCTTCCCCCTTACGTACGGCTCCAAGCGAAGAAAACACCTAGTAATTGTTGACTTTGAATGTTTATTCCCTTATAATTGCTAATGTGTTAATCGAATAGCAGGCTGAGAACCGGAGTATTAGACCGGCGCTAACAGAGAGCCACCGGGTGGTGGAAGGTGGTATAAAGCCAGTTGAACTCGCCGGGGAGCATTGCAGGTGATATTTAGCCTGTAACGGTAAAAATCCGTTATCGTTTTTAAAGTGGGCAGTACATGTGGGGCTATGGCGCAGTTGGGAGCGCGCTTGAATGGCATTCAAGAGGTCGTGGGTTCGAATCCCACTAGCTCCACCATTATTATATCTGTCAATAAGGGTGGTACCACGGGAATATCAACTCTCGTCCCTGCGGGGAAGAGAGTTTTTTTGATTTCTGCTTAAGGAGGACATTGGTGTGGACAAACGTTACGATTTTAAAGCCATTGAAGCCAAATGGCAAAACATTTGGGAAGAGAATAGTTTTTTCAAGGTTTACGAGGATAAGAACAAACCCAAGTATTATAACCTCGAGATGTTCCCCTATCCTTCCGGACATCTGCATATGGGACATGTACGTAACTATGCCATCGGGGATGTAGTGGCTCGTTTCAAAAATATGAATGGATATAATGTACTTCATCCTATGGGATGGGATGCTTTCGGCTTGCCGGCAGAAAATGCCGCCATCCAAAATAAAGTTCATCCCGCTCGCTGGACCTATGGCAATATTGAAAACATGAAACGACAGCTTAAAGGCATGGGGATCAGCTACGATTGGGATCGGGAACTGACTACTTGTAGACCGGATTACTATAAGTTTACCCAGTGGATGTTTTTAAAGCTATTTGAACACAATTTAGCCTATAAGAAAAAGTCTGCAGTTAACTGGTGTCCTTCCTGCCAGACCGTACTGGCCAATGAACAGGTAGTGGAAGGCTGCTGTGAACGCTGTGAAAGTGAAGTAGATAAAAAACAGCTGGAGCAATGGTTTTTTAAGACCACTGCCTATGCCCAGCGCTTGTTGGATGACCTGGAAAAACTACCAGGCTGGCCGGAGAAGGTCAAAACTATGCAGCGCAACTGGATTGGCCGCAGCGAGGGGTGTCAATTTTCTCTGGAGATAGAAGGCAGTAATGAAACTTTAAGTGTATATACCACCCGACCAGATACGGTTTTTGGGGTTACTTATATGGTACTGGCACCGGAACACCCTCTGGTGGAAAAAATTGTTGCCAGAAAAGCTCAGGAAACCGAAGTTCAAGCCTTTGTTAAGAAAATGAAGTCTACCAGTGATATAGCCCGTACCGCTAGCGATGCCGACAAAGAAGGGGTATTTACTGGAGCCTATGCTATTAATCCCATGAACGGAGAAAAAGTTCCTATCTGGATTGCCAATTATGTTTTGATGGACTACGGAACCGGAGCTATTATGGCGGTTCCTGCCCATGATCAGCGCGACTTCGAATTTGCCCGCAAATACAATATTCCCATTCGAGTGGTAATAAAGAGTGCTGAATCACCGGCACAGGGAGAAGAAATGCTGGAAGCCTATGCCGGTGACGGGATTATGGTTAACTCTGGCGATTACAATGGGCTCCCAGTCGAGGAAGGTCAAAAACGTATTACTGCCTATATGGAGGAGAATAAGATTGGCCAGGGAACTATCAATTACCGGTTGCGTGATTGGCTTATATCCAGGCAGCGCTACTGGGGTGCACCCATACCTATCGTCTATTGTCCAGATTGTGGTATAGTCCCGGTACCGGAAAAAGACCTGCCGGTACTGCTGCCGGAAGATATTGAGTTTAAGCCCTATAGCGAATCTCCTTTAAACCAATTAGAGAGTTTCTATAAAACCAGCTGTCCCAACTGCGGTAAAGAGGCCCGGCGGGAAGCTGATACCATGGATACCTTTGTCTGTTCTTCCTGGTATTTTGACCGTTTTTGTAGTCCCCATGAAAGCGATACGCCTTTCAGCCGGGAGGCAGTTGATTACTGGATGCCGGTGGACCAGTACATCGGTGGGGTGGAACATGCGATTCTGCACCTGATGTATGCCCGATTCTTTACCAAGTTTCTTTATGATATAAATATGCTCTCCTGTGAAGAGCCTTTTACCAACCTGTTAACCCAGGGCATGGTTTTAAAAGAAGGGACAAAAATGTCCAAATCTAAAGGTAATGTGGTTAGCCCGGAAGACATAATAGGTACTTACGGTGCTGACACTGCCCGTCTCTTCATCCTTTTTGCTTCTCCCCCGGAAAGAGACCTGGAGTGGAGCGATCAGGGAGTTGAGGGAAGCTATCGCTTTTTAAACCGGGTATGGCGGATGATAAATGAATACGCCGATATCATTAGAGAAGTAAACATTCCCGATAACTTCATCGAACTGGATGCCGATGCCCGTAAATTGCGCTATAAAACTCATGCCAGTATCAAAAAGGTGAGCGAAGATATTGAAGAACGTTTTAATTTCAATACCGCTATAAGTGCCATAATGGAACTATCCAATGCCTTGAACAGCTACAGTGATAATGAAGAGCAGGACCTTCCGGTAGTAAAAGAGGCTATCAATGCTCTCTTGTTGCTGTTAAGTCCGTTTTCACCGCACATCTGTGAAGAGCTCTGGCAATTATGCGGCAATGAGGAAGCTATCTGTTTGCAAAAATGGCCAACCTATGACCCTGATGCTCTAGTTCAGGATGAAATAGAAATCGTGGTGCAAATTTCCGGCAAGGTAAGGGACCGGATTACCGTGGCTACCGGTCTTTCTGAAGAAGAATTACGACAAATTGCCCTTGCCAGCCCTAAAATACAAGAATTAATCCAGGCTAAAACCATCGTAAAAACCATCGTCGTTCCCGGGAAACTGGTAAACATTGTGGTACGTTAATACGGAAATAGACACAGATAACACTGATTTTT
>CAZUFR010000021.1:0-15921 GCA_964619655.1 uncultured Syntrophomonas sp.
GCGGTTCTCTACAGCCTGAGGATCAGCTTACTATTCCCTGTCATCGTCATTTTTTTATATTGCATCTATTATAATGACCTGCTATTTGTCTGTCAACATTTTCTGCTGGGCCTTAAGCTGTGATGACCCTGTAAAAAATATAGGGGTTCAGTACAAAGTCTGAAACCCCTTGATAATTCTTTATTGGCGAAGAGGATAGGGACGCGTGCCCCGGAAAAAGTCTAACCCGCAGACCGTTATTGTTCCTTGCTTTTGACATGTTTTATCATTCTATCAATATCTTCATTAGTATTTATCGGATAAAGCTGCGTGTTAGGATGCTCATTTTTAAAAACCCGAAAAACCTCATCGGCAAACGGTTGTCCGATAATCTCTATCCCTTTGAAATCCAACATTACTTCTTTAAACTGGTCAAATCTTGCTATTAGTCTTTTCGCCTGTGATCTGGACACCAATGCTTCCCCTTCGTACTGCAATAGTGTTAACGGCACAACAGTCTTTTGAAAACCATAATCTTCTGAATCAATTCCAGGAGTAAACCGATCAAAGACTTCTTTCATTGTCCGCTTAGAACTCCTTTCAATTAACATCTTTACTGCTGTTCCTTTCGTAAAATCCTTTCGATCGGGAAATAGCCAATCATCATTATCATGTCCTAAAAAGACCGTGTCTTCGGAGAAGATGGTAAACTCGTCAAACATACGCGATGTAAAAAAAATCCCTTCCCCTGAATGTTGAGACGGGTCTGAGGTTAATTTCCCTTTTGCAAGCTCTAATATAGCATGGTTCTTATCCGCAAGATTAAAATCCCTTTGCATTTTTGTAAATATGCCGATTCCATTATCTATTACCCAAAATTCAATTGCGATAGTATTATATTTAACTGTAATTTCTAGTTTTGAGGCTCCAGAATGCGCCATAACATTGTTAACCATCTCGCCAACACCATAATGGCAAATATCATTGACATTTCGCGACAACTCCGGAAGCATTGGTTTAACCTGCAACCTCCAAATATCCTCTTCATCAAGCTGGTTTGGCTTAAGTTCAAACTCAAGATGATTCCAAGTATTATTTAGTTTATATGATTTTTTGCGTCCCTCCGTATTAACAATAAGATGTTTATCTTCTGTTAACTTTCTTATATGCCTATAAACCGTCTGTCTGGAAATATTGAATTTATCACTTGTAAGCTTAACGATTTCTTTCGGATACGGTTCTATATTCTTGAGAATAAAAGTCGATAATTCCTGCTTATCTACCTTAACTTTACCCATAGATAAAATCTCCTATACATCTAATCTTTTCTTATAGTGTAACATATCTAATTACTTTTGTAACATTTATAGTATGCATTATTAACATAGCTTACATTAATAAAGCCGAGTTTGTTACAAGAAGAACGTCCCCGCGTAACATTATTTTATTTGCATAACAGCATGTCATTTCTACTATTTGCTAATGCTTGCATCTGCTCAGTATAGCCGCTGATGCTGAAGAAAATTAAATGTTCGCGGCGTCGGTCTTTTTGCCATGCAACCGCCTTTTTCTTCTCCTGCAAAGCATAGAAAATATCTACATCCATTGGTTCGTTGGTATATTTACATTCACCCAACAAAATATCCTGGCCGCTGCTATTACAAGCTACGATATCAATTTCCGAATGATTGTCCCACCAGCGCCCGACTTTGTCAAAACAAAAGGGAAGCGTTTGTTCCGTATTAAGATGCCATATTTTTTCCCTGCAGATGCTCTCATACACATAGGCAATGTGCGAGCTAACCAGATTGTTTTTTATTCTGCTCATGACCAAATCAACGTTGTCCGTTTCGATGAAGCTTTGGTTAGGATATACAAACTTAAACCAGAATTCAATAAAATGATCCTTTATATAATATAACCCCTTTTTGCTCTTTTTCGGGTTATCTTCGGTAATGGGGACCTGGCGTTCTAAAATATCAAGGTCAATCAAAGTCTTAAGGTATTTTGTCAGCCCGGTAGGCTTAAGTTCCAGTACCGTTGCCATGTTACCCAGCTTGTGATTTCCGGCTGCAATTGCTTTGATAATGGAAAAATAGCTACCAATTTCGCTAACCTCTCTTTGCATTAAAAAAACAGGTTCTTCATAAAGAAAGCTTTGCTTTGACAGCACGTTATTACCAATAGCAGTATAAATGTCGCCGTAATCACTGAATAATTCGATATATTTCGGTACACCACCGGTAATGCTGTAATATTCGATTAGTTCTTTTTCGTTTTTATCAGGGAAAAACTCATGATAATGCTGGAAAGGAATTTGCTTAAGCTTAATTTGCCCGGTTCTTCTACCATACAAGGGACTGCTGTAGGCCAGTGTTTGCGCCTCCATGAGCGAAGTTAAAGAACCACATAAAATAACCATCACATCTTTATCTTTAAGTATTGTATCCCATATTTTTTGAAAAATTGATGGAAAGGCAGGATTGGTTTTGCCGATATATTGGAACTCATCCAGTACAATAAGCTTTTTATCCCGGGTCGGATACTTTACCAGGGTATCAAAAATAATGCTCCAATTATCCACCTTTGCGCTTTTTAATAATTCATTGTCAGTGTAATCCGCCACCAAATCCTTAAATTGATCGCGGTTTTCATTTTCTGATTCTTCGGTAGCAAGAAAATAAAGCATCTTTTTGTTTTTACCAAACTCGGTGATGAGTGCCGTCTTACCAATCCTGCGCCGACCATACAGAACAACCAGCGAGGATTCTTTCTTTTCATATTCACTTTGTAAAAACTCCAGTTCCTGGTATCGGTTTATAAATTGTTCCACCTTAATCACCTCCGCAGCATAATTATACCACAAGTTATTATAATTATAATTATAACTTGAGATGCCTATTCCCGGGTGTAAAAAATATCAAAAAGGGGTTCCAGTTCTAAGTCCGAAACCCCTTGGTAATTCTTTATTGGCACCCTGCGGGCACACTGATATTCACTTCGTTCACAAATAAAATGGCGGAGAGGAAGGGATGCGTACCCGGAAAAGTTTATAGCCATGTCACCGGGATAGTTACATTTTTATCGTTAATACGAACCTGCTTATCATACAAACAAATAACGCCTCCTTTTCCTACCGCTATACCTTTGATTTTTTCCAGTACAGAGAAGTTTACAATATGCTCCTTGCCCGGATTAGCTGTTTTTTTAATCTCAACCGGATAAATTACACCATTTTGTTCAATTAGAATATCAATCTCTTTTCCGTCTTTATCCCGATAATAATAAAGCGCCGGTTTCAAAATCCCGGCATTGTAATAACTTTTGAGCACTTCGGCCACTACAAAAGTTTCAAAAAATGCACCGGCCATTGCACCTGCCTCCAGTACCTGAGACGTATTCCATTTTGTAAGATAGGCTGCAAGCCCGGTGTCCAGGAAATATAGCTTGGGCGTTTTCACCACTCTTTTGGTGATGTTACTATAATACGGTTGCAGCAGATATACAATGTTTGATGAAATCAAAATGGACAACCATCTGTCAGCGGTAGGCACGCTTATACCTACTTCATTCGCCACAGATGATAAATTAAGCATTTGAGAGGTTTTACTTGCCATAGCCATCATAAATTTAATAAATTTCAGTTCATCGCCAACCTGTGCAAGCGCTCTTACGTCACGCTCAATATAAGTTTTGGTATAGGCAGCATAAAACATCTGCCAATCAAGCTTATCCGCATGCATGGCGGGCATTGAGCCCTTATGAATAACTTCCCATATTTCTTTGTAATCAGTTTGCCTGACTGACGTTTTTCTAATTTTAAAATATTCATCTGTTGGTACAAAGGCTTCATTAAAAGCATCGTGGTTAATTTCACGCAGAGATAACCCCAGCAGATTAATAATGCCAATCCTGCCGGCGAGACTCTCGCTAACATTTTTCATCATCTTAAACTGTTGCGATCCGGTCAAAAAAAACTGTCCCTTTCTACCACTTTCATCCGCGCTCATTTTAATATAGCTAAATAGATTCGGTGCATACTGTATTTCATCAACAATTATCGGCGGTGGCATCATTTTGAAAAAGCTTCCCGCTTCCTCAATAGCACTTTGAAGTAAAATCGGATCATCAAGCGTCAAATATGGAAGTTCACTTTTCATGTATTTTAGTAAGGTAGTCTTGCCAACCTGCCGTGCTCCTGTAATTAAAACCGCTGGAAACATCTTTGCAGCTTTATTAACCGTCGCTTCTGCATGTCGGGTAATATATCCCATAATAACCTCCGGCTAATTTAATATTTAATATTATTATAGCTAACAGTACCTGCGCTATCAAGCGGGAGTAGCAAACGACAGTTCTCGAGTCTAACCCGCTGACCGTTATTACTCTTTACTTTTGACATGTTTTATCATTCTATCAATATCTTCATTAGTGTTTATCGGATAAAGCTGCGTGTCAGGATGCTCATTTTTAAAAACACGAAAAACGTCATCGGCAAACGGTTGCCCGATAATCTCTATCCCTTTGAAATCCAACATTACTTCTTTAAACTGGTCAAATCTTGCTATTAGTCTTTTCGCCTGTGATCTGGACACCAATGCTTCCCCTTCGTACTGCAATAGTGTTAACGGCACAACAGTCTTTTGAAAACCATAATCTTCTGAATCAATTCCAGGAGTAAACCGATCAAAGACTTCTTTCATAGTCCGCTTAGAACTCCTTTCAATTAGCAATTCTACCGCTGTTCCTTTTGTAAAATCCTCTTGATCGGGAAATAGCCAATCATCATTATCATGTCCTAAAAAGACTGTGTCTTCGGATAAGATGGTAAACTCGTCAAACATACGCGATGTAAAAAAATCCCTTCCCCTGAATGTTGAGATGGGTCTGAGGTTAATTTCCCTTTTGCAAGCTCTAATATAGCCTGGTTCTTATCCGCAAGATTAAAATCCCTTTGTATTTTTGTAAATATACCGATTCCATTATCTATTATCCAAAATCCAATTGCGATAGCATTACATTTAACTGCAATTTCTAGTTTTGAAGCTCCAGAATACGCCATAACATTGTTAACCATCTCACCAACACCATAATGGCAAATGTCATTGATATTTCGTGACAACTCTGGAAGCATTGGTTTAACCTGCAATCTGTAAATAATCTAAATACTTACTTGTTTAGCTCTCCGCTTTCTAAGATAGATTACCAGGAACACTATAACGATCAGGCTCAGCGCCAGACCCGGATAGTACATTACGTAAACTACTGCCACGAACGGGCTGAGAAGCATTTTGGTGATTCCTTTCAGTACCTCATTGCCGGCGATATAGTTTGCAACTGGCGGCGAGTTGTGATAGTAAAACCGTACGAATGCCTGGCCGACACGATTTGTTAGAAGATAGTCGTCTCTAAACTGCCGCAGGAGCGTTACTGCCGGCTGGAATTTGGATCCAAAAGCAGCTGTGGCAATAAAACATTCGTCTATGTCGGTCAGATTTACGGTTAACTTTCCTGTTACGCGTGTATCAGTATCAGAGCTTGCTATCATAGTAAAAGCAGTACCTGGTTCGGCTTCTGAAGTAATGGTAACCATATTTTTATTTATACTAATACCCTGTACCCATTCCTTCAGACTCCAAGAAACCATTTCTCCCGACAGTTCATTTCCATTCTGATCTTTTACAATGGCGGAATAAGTGATTGTTTTAGCATCTTCACTCGGGTCGGGGATTACTATTTGTGTTGGTCCTGTTATTTCTACATGAGTGACTTGCCCGCCACCATATGGTCCATTAACCTTAACCCGGCAAACTGCAAATATATTGCTACCATCAGTCGAGGTTATCGTTATAGTGGCATCTCCTTCAGCCACGGCACTCACCAATCCCTGGCTATTGACGGTAGCAATATTCGGATCATATGTATCCCAAAATACCTGCTGATTAGTGGCATTGGATGGACTAATGATTGCCTCCAGTTGGCAAGTGTCTCCAACATTCATGCCGATACTGGTGGCAGACGTCAGGGTCCCTGCAAATACAGGTGTTATCGAGTCCACCAAAACCTCAGTAGAAGTTGGGCAACGTTCCTCCCTTAGGTCCTCCAGCATCTGAACACCCCGGTTGTGTTCTGCCCATGCTTTTTCGCTTTGAAGCAAGTTCATCGCATAGGTCGAGGTCATGCTATTTTCTAATGCGGTCTTGTATTCAGTGAATTTTATCTCAAAAGCCTCATCATTTAACGCACGTAGATCGGCCGCATTAAATGCGATTTCATCGGCCAGGATCCAGCACTTATAGTACGCATCGCTGGTCCCTTCCAAGCCCTCAAGAACCTGCGATATGTCAGAGTAATTTAGAATGTGCAATCCCAAATAGAGACGCTGCATGTCATCATTTTCCGCCAAATATCTCCATGAATCCGTAATATCCTTGCCTATCAACGTTTTCAGGTTTTTATAGGCAGTAGCGTTATTGTATACTCCTAGTTCCTGCAGCAATCGGTCAAGCTGAAGAGCATCATACTGGCAGTTGGTCTTTCCGGTATTTATCCGATGCATTAAATTCAGTTCCTGTGTCTTCAAATCCCTCAAATCAGAAATTATTCCGTTAATGACAGTCTCCTTTTTATCCTCCGGGGCTTCGGCAATCTTGGTGTTAATATAAAGCTGGTCTATAATGGGTACATTTTCTCCCTGAGTCTCCGGCTGATAGAATTTGAAATATGGGCTGTTTTTATAAAGATCTTTTCGGGCGAGATATGCACCGTACATGAAGGTGGCGCTGTTTTGGAGATTGGTATAAAGCGAATCGTAACCAGTTGCAGCTTGAGCCAGATCAGCCTCAAAAACCGGTGAATCTGTGGCAAAGTCAGTTAAAACTTTCTCGCTTTGAGCCTTTTCGTCCTGCATCATGGATAAGATCCGGTAATCGGTCCCATAGGCTCCATAGAAGCCCGGCAGGCCCTCATTGCTCAGCATCAGCTCCAGATTAGTTTGGATAATTTCCGGAGAATTCGGCCCGAAAACATACCATTTCAGGTCACCGCCAATATACATTGCATACAAGATTTCCAGTCCGTTAACCTTTGCCTCAATGCTGTTCAGACTATCGGTGAGGGTCAGGGATTGATCGGCAATAAAACCTTCTGCCTGCTGTATGTAATCTTCAAGCGTACTAATAGATTTGGCCCAGTCGTTATTAACCGTATCCCCATCAGTAGCGATGGCCGCTTTAGTTTCGCTATAGGGGTAATAGGCAGAAAAATGGGCGGCAGGATCGATACGTCTATTAAGACCGATTACTTCGTAAGGAAGTTCAACAATGCTGTCAACCCATAACTTATCTCGATATTTTTGATTGAGGCTGGGGTGATTGGTCAATACCTGCCCGTCGTCATAGCCGAGCAGTCCATATATTTCGTGCTTACGTCCAAGAATGCCGGTCAAAACTGTGTCAAATTCAGCCTTTATTAATGAAGCCTCATTCAAAACCTGGCTTTTCTTCTCGTCATATTCAGCTTCAGTCATTTCAGAGGATGGACTGGGAATGGCATAAGTTGTTTTTTCATCACTCCAGGAGAAGACGGTATCAGCATTTTCATTAACAGTAGTAATTTTTTGCTGCGCAAGCTGCGCCTTTTCCATGTTTTTTTGCTGTTCCAAATCGCGCAGAGTGATCATCAGCGTATTCAACTGCTCTAATTTACTGGTGATATCTGTCTTAATACCATTATCTGTTTCAGCCAGCTTATCGAGGACATCCTGCATGGCTTTCAGTATTGTCGGTGCATCCGGTTCACCCTGCAGCTGATCGTACATATCCATGATTCGGTCTTTGACGAAGAGTATGCAGCCGGCAATAAGTTCACTGGCCTTACTCGCTGAGGGCGTAATGGCGGGAAGCATGATATTGTCAATTATGACATCCTTGAGCAGAACCTCCGAGCCAGCCTTAAAAGCATTGCCAACCTGGGTAGCTTTGGTTTCTGCTAATTTTTCATATATGGCCTGACCAGCAGCATATTCCTGGTCTATTTCCAGCGTTAGCTGGACTGCGCTCTGATATTGCGTAGTCTTTTTAGTTTCGGCGGAAAAGTACTGCAGCTCAGTTTTGACATCGTCAAAGCCATCATCGCCTACTTTCATGCTATCATAACCGGAACCAGTAAAAAAATCGGCCAATTCAGGGTATTCCCTTGCTCCGATGCCTCTTTTCCATTCTTCTCCAGCAACCTTCCAACCTGAAACCTCATTGCTCCAATCGGTAATAGCAGCACTTCCGGCTGTCCCAAACTGGTCGGCTCGATAGCCGGGAGCAAATGCATAGTTGAAAGCCACCTTTTTCCGGTCAGCTTCATTTAACATATTCCATATATTGGCATTGAATCCCGGGCCCATTTCGTCAGAACGATACTGTGTCCCCTTATACTCAAAAACCACATAATACCTTAAGCCATCACCTATGGTTGAAACTACCCTGGCAGACTGTTGCACGTCTATGGCCAGAGCACGTGAAGGATTAATAAAACAAGGACTCATAATAGTGAAAATTAAAACAAATACTAGGCATATAGAGAACAACCTTTTCATATCAAAATCCTCCTTTTTTTCGTCTGACTAAACCATGAAAATTACTTATCTGCTGCACTTTAAACCAGAGTCTAACCATGTTTTGCTTTTATAATACTCCAGTTTTTTATTTATGACAGCATTGCAACATATACTATATATTTTCTGTTCATTTCTTGCATGTTCCTGCATTGTGAGTATATTAACAGCTTCCATTTCCCTAAGCCTGAACAACTATGGCTATGTTTTATACAACAAAAGGAGTTTTTTCAGTGGACTATTAAAATTAAACAACCATCTTCTTAGCCTGATAAGTTACAGCCAAGAATCCTGTACACTGTTTAGTGGTATAATTGAATATAATTGTTGCAGGAAGAAGGTGAACTAATGGATAAGGAGATTATTTTCCTGGTTGAAGAAGCTCCAGAGGGTGGCTATGTAGCAAGGGCTCTGGGTCATTCCATCTTCACCGAAAGTGATACGCTGGCTGCCATTAGAGAAGAAATAAAAGATGCCGTCCGCTGCCACTTTGATGAAGACCAGACACCCAGTATAGTTAGACTTCATTTTAATGAATTTGAAATGGCATCAACCGGTTAAAGATGATGCCATTTAATAATTTGCATTGCTCTCCGTCCCAATTGTCACATCTAGTTGTTTCAGCTAAATATATCTTCTCTGCAAACTTAATCGACGAACCGCAAAAAATGCTATTAGCAGGAACAGGGCAGCCACTAATATTACCGGATGATAAATAAGATACACCCCTGCAATTACTGGAGCCAACAATAATCTAACCAATATTTTCAGCGGTTGACTTGATGCAATTATAGCCGCTATGGGCGGTGAGTTTTGATAATAAAACTTGACAAACGCTGTGCCCAGGGGATTGGTCAACATATATTGATCCCTAAAATGTCTTAAAAGCGTTACCGGCCAATCAAATTTGGAGCCAAATGCAGCAGTAGCGATAAAGCATCCCTCCTCCTCTTGTACGATTATTTCAAATGTCCTATCCGCACTATCAGAGGCAGAACCTTTTGTAAATACTAAGTTATATGTGTTTCCGCTTATAAATGTAACTACTGCACTTACACCTGATGCATCTCCTATGAGTAATCCATTTACATAAGCTTGCACTGCTGCTGCAATTGCGGTTTGGTCTGCATCTGCAGCTACCTCAACACTTCCGTTTACTACAGCCGCCATTGCCGCTGCTACAGCTTCACCATCGCTTACGACTGTAAATTCTGTGGCTGTGATGGTAACCGTCTTTTCTGTGGTAGTCATTTCTTCGCTACCTTTTGATACGGTTACTGTAAATGTATAGCTGCCCTCGGTTCCGTCAAGATCGGAAGATGTTCCTTCAATCGGTGCTGTGTAGTTTACTGGATTGATTGTTACGGTTACGCTGGCGTTATTTATCGCTGTTGCTGCAATATTCCTTACGTAATTCTCCAGTTCTGTTTGTGTACCATTTGCTGTCTGGGTAGTATTGGCATATATTGCATTTTCAGCTGCTTGTATTGCCGCTGCTACTGCTTCAGCATCGCTTACGCCTGTAAATTCTGTTGCTGTGATGGTAACCGTCTTTTCTGTGGTAGTCATTTCCTGGCTACCTTTTGCTACGGTTACTGTAAATGTATAGCTGCCCTCGGTTCCGTCAAGATCGGAAGATGTTCCTTCAATCGCTGCTGTGTAGTTTACTAGATTGATTGTTACGGTTACGTTGGCGTTGTTTATCGCTGTTGCTGCAATATCTTTTACATAATTTTCTACCGCTGTTTGTGTACCATTGACTGTCTGGGTAGTGTTGGCATAGGTTGCATTCTCGGCTGCTTCTCCGGCTGCTGCTACTGCTGCAGCATCTGGATCAGGATTAATTTTTAAAATAAATTCTTCACTAAATGTCCCACCCACAGGATTTGCCGCCAAAAATTTTAATTTTTTTTCACCTGCAACAGTTGGTATTCCAAAGATCCTATTACCTTTTAAAACAAGTCCTTTCGGAAGTTTATAGTTTGTAGAGGTAAGGCTCCATTCAATAGGTTCTGGCCCAGTTGCCTCCAAGTTAAAGTCATATTCTACACCCACCGTTCCCTCGGGCAAGGCAGTAGTTACAATAGTCGCTTTGTCCCCATTATACTGGGCATAAAGGGTAGTAACTGTATTAGGGACGGTAGACCCTACTTTATAGTTTATCCCAGAACCATCCCGTTCGGTGTTATAGAAGAAAGTAGTTGCCGTATCCCCGGGGGGATTGGTAAAATCCTTCAAGTATCTGCCAGGCACTTGGTAAGAATCGCCTGTACAAAATATCTTAAACTCGGTTCTGCCGCCATCAAACGTACCGCCATTTAAGTCAAACGTCACGGCCTGTAATCCATTTTCACCTAATGCTGCCGGATTTAATACCTCAATAACCGGACGCCACCAGGAAGCAAAGGATTTTTCATTAGGGAGCCAACTTTGTATCCAAGAATCATCTCTCATGCCTCTAACAGCTCTATAAAGCGTACTATCAGGTTCCGGATCCTGGCACCAGATAGGTTCTGCCGGCGTCGAAACGGGAAACTGGTTTTTAATCCAATGCCCGGTCATTCCGGCCGGCTTAGTTTTATCTCGGATTTGCTCCCACTCATTTTTCGTGGTCGAGGTTATATAGCTTCCGTCAAAAAACTCCACGACACCACCCGTCATAGCCCGTAACCGCATGGCTCCATCCATATAATCTTTGTCATAGATGAGCCCCTGGCCATGCAACTCGCTCCAGGTTGTTTTGGCAATATTGTAGTCAGACACAAACAAACTCCGAGGAGTTGCCTTGGCATCGGCGGCCGCTGCAGTAATCTTAGCGCCACTGTCTAAATTATAAGCGTTTATCGTGCCTACATAGGTGAATGGTAAAAGCACCAAAGATGTATTAGGCAGGTTTGCATGGTAGGTAATACCATCAATTTTATTGAGGTCGGTTTTAACGGCTGATAAATTGAAATAATACGTTTCACCGACTTTCAGCTTAAACTGTTCGGGAGTTTCGCCCCACTGGGCATAAAGTGTAGTAACCGTTTTAGGTATAGCGGCATCACCGATATTATAAGGGGTACCACTACCGTCACTTTCCGTGTTCCAGCCGAAAAACCCCTGGCCGGAAGGAGCCTTTATACCTTTTGATGTTGGTACTGCATATGCAGCACCATCACAAACAATTTTAATGGCGTTTTTCCCGTCAAAAGTTCCCCCGTTTAGATTTAAAGTGATCGCAGTTAAACCATCTGAGCCTAAAGCAGCCGGGCTTTTCACTTCCAGAACCGGTCGAAAAGCCCCTTTTATCGTATCGTAAATATTAGTACTATGGGAATTACAGCCGAAAGTCCAAGATTCTACGGTTTTCGCACCTCTCATAGGATACCAATCTGGGGTAGTGGTAATATTATCCTGGCACCAGGTTGCTACGGATGTTTCCAGATTTTTAATATAATCTGCATCCTTGCCGATAATCGCATCCCATTCGTTGCCTCTGGGGGTGCCGAAGCGGCCGGCACCACCTGCCTGGCTGCCGCCGGTTAATGAGCGAATGATATAATTGTTGCCATAATCCTCGCCATACATTAAACTATCTGTTTTGCCAGTTAATAAATTGCCCCATTTCATGCCGGAGAATAAGTTATAATCAGCCACAAACAAACTGCGGGGTGAAACAGTCACATTACTCGTAGCCGTCGTTTTCCCCCGGGTAGTATAGTCAAGATTATAGCCGTTTATCGTGCCGGCATAGGTGAACGGTGTATAGGTAAGACTCGCATCAGGAAGATTGGGGTTTATAGTACCAATAACCTTGTTCGCGGCACTTGCCACATTAAAATAGTACGTTTCTCCTGGAGTAAGTGAAAATTGTTCCTCCGGTTGCGGGAGCGACTGACTGCTGGGCACTAAAACCGCGGTCAAAGGGTCAGTAACATTTATTTTAATGAGGTTTCCCCGGATGTCGCTAGTTTTGCCTAAAACCAAAATATCATTGCCCAGCAAAATAGGTTGGATAGAGGTTGGGGACGGTGCCTGGAGTGCATAATTATCATTCCTGCTGATTGTGCCATCGCTATTTATAACCGCATAACGAGTGTGGGTGGTAACATACGATAGCCTGGTAAACATAAGGAATAGCTTGCCGTTTCCTAAATCAACCAATCTCGGTTCTTTTACGGCATAATCAAATCTATTGCTGGCAGCGGCATATATCCAATTGGTTTGTACAGAGAGGGTATTTTTATCTACCTTGATTAAGAATATATTCTTATTTCTGTTTAAGCCGGCGGCCGGCGGCTCACTATTATCCCAGTTTTCGCGGGATGTACCGGTTATCCAGTAGTGGCTGCTGGTAGCTTCAAGCCCGGTAACAGCTAAACCGGTGTTATTGTCGCCGAAGCCGCCGAGCGGCATATCCATGATATTTTTGGTAATAGGGGCGCCCCCGTCAAACACTGTCAACAGAAGCGAACGACTGGGCAAAGCATCACCATGATCAACGGTTACAACCTTATTGCCATCGATTAACATTTTTTGGTTCAAGCTATGAGAAACATAATTAAATTCACCGTCAATACCGAAGTTGGCCGTCATTGTAGCGCAATCAACGGTATAGTTCATATTCGCCTGGTGAACAACGCCGCTATTATCTTTAAAACCCTCTTTACCAATATTGATGTAAATCTTACCGTTTAAATACTCCATTGTACCATTGCCGCCAACAAATGGTTTGCTAATCGACTGTTGCATTCTTTGTTCATCTGTCATATTGGCCAAGCCACCTTTTATTTCGGCTGTGCCAGCCACTTGAAATGTAAGTGGGCTAATTTGATAGATTTTTAAAACAACTTTATCCGGGTTTTCTTCAGTGTTGTTATAGCCAACCAGGGTATAAATATTACCATTATTATCTAAAATTGTTTTACCATACTTGTCATATCCGCTGGGAACACCTAAAGTATACTGATCTGTAACTTGCAGTGTAGTTGGATCTAGCTTGTATAAAACAGGTGATGCACCCGCTGAAGGGGGGGCAACAATAACCGGCACGCCGCCCATTTCAAACATATCGACATTTGTAAGCTGGGCTGAATGTTCATCGCTTGGATATTCCATATCAGAAAACTGAACCAGCGGAATACCTTCTAATTCAAATGGCTGATACATCGTTAATGGTTCTGCCATAGCCATAGCAGGCATAAGTGACATAAGCATACTGGCGATTAGTATAATGTGTAAGATTTTTCTTCTCATATTTCTCTCCTTTTTAAATAATAATGTAAAGCTGTTGTTCGTGCTGTGCGACAAGTGGTCCGAATACTCTACAAATATAAACGATATGTTTATCCCTCCTTTATTTTCCGATAGCCCATTAAAAACCCGGGAATACGATTCCACGGCTTTTGCAGGGTCTGGTTGTAAAGCGTTACTGATTGTCGGTAGATATCCAGGCTGCGGGAAAGGATCGATTTTGCATCCTCTTCATCGGGGCCGTCCCTGGCCTGCACATAATTCCTGCGGCAGGCGGCCAGCTGGCTCCGGGCGCTTTTAACGGTATCCTTTTTGGCTCTCAGCTCCCGGTGCACCACCCAAAACCACAATGCTATAAATGCTGCGGTGCTGATAGCGGCTATCACACAGGCAATAATGGTGGTCAGGCTTCATTCCTCCTTTCCGCTTTAGGCTTGCTGCCTTTTTTCTTAATTTTTACTGTACTTCGTTAAAGACAAACATCGCATTGCCGGCTTTTCCGATATCATCGCAGTGCCAGGTTATGATTGGTGTGCCGTCATCCGTTTTCCACGCAGAGACATTTAACACCTGATTGCTGAAACGCTCTGGCGCCAGCATATACCGCCGCCACTGATAATTTTCCAACCCGCCGGGTGTGTTCGACTGGCGGCAAGCTGTGACGCTGCACTTTCTACCATTTTTTGTTTTGCTTTCAGCTCTTTTTTATAATAGAAAAAACTAGCGGAAAATGATGGCCTTTGCCTGAGATGTATGAGATTTCGCCCTGAAATGTAAAATCTTGATGGAAAAAGAGGGGAATTTATGATAAATTTATTTTGGTTTTTTAAGCTATGGGAGTTGAGATAATTTGAAGATTGCAATTTGTGATGATGATTCGCAGGAGCTTGAACGAATTTCATCTTTTATAGACACATACAGGCGAGAAAGTAAAGTACCGCTTACATACAAGACCTTTCAAAGCGTCACCGAGCTTATATCAAATATGGGCAGCGGCTACTGCTCCTTTGCGGTAAAGGGTGAGATATTTACCCTGAGGATTGTGCTGCCGCTGTGACGCTGGACCGTTACACCGGGACGGCGGTCTGTGGTGTACTGCGAAAGCTGCATAATATAAGGAAGGCGGGTACAATTTGCTTTAGTTCGCAGATGCCGAATCGCAGAGATAAATGGCCTGTTGTGGCGACTGTATATGAAATATACCCTGCCGCCAAGGTGATCCCGGCTATTCTCTCCTATTTTGGCTACTACAGGGCTACTCCCGCCCTATCTTTTGTAAGAAATATCAAAAAGGGGTTTCAGTACAAAGTCTGAAACCCCTTGGTAATTCGGTAATGGCGGAGAGGGCGGGATTCGAACCCGCGAGACAGGTATTAGCCGCCTACTCGATTTCCAATCGAGCGCCTTCAGCCAAACTCAGCCACCTCTCCGCGTTGCTTATTCAGTTGGTCAGCTTGTTATTGGGTACAGCTTTAAGCTGACAGCTTTTATATTTTACCTTATAAACCGCTTTCCCGCAAGCATTCCCGTTGATTTTTTAACCCGGTTCTACTTAACCCCGTTGCAATAAAGAGCCTGCCTGAGAGCAGACCTCCGTGTTTTTAAATGGCGGAGAGAGTGGGACGCGTGCCCCGAAGGGGTATTCGAACCCCGGAGCCGGGCGACGTGGGTATAAATAAAGGGCTCTACATAAAGAATAGAGCCCTGTTGTTTCTATATGGCGGAGAGAGTGGGATTCGAACCCACGGAGCCGCTACAAACGGCTCACACGATTTCGAGTCGTGCGCTTTCAACCGAACTCAGCCATCTCTCCATTTTGTATTCAATTATTCTAATTTGCTTCGAACATATGCAGGCCTATCCCCGCGCACGCTCGAAATTTATCTCCTTTTGCTATCAAAAAAGTCCTTCAGTATTTGTCCGCATTCTTCGGCTAATATGCCGGATTTTACTATTACCCGGTGGTTAAATGCCGGGTAGTCCAGAAGGTCTACCACCGATCCGGCTGCTCCCGCCTTGAGATCATAAGCTCCAAAAACCAGGTTCCCTAATCGGGCCTGGACCATGGCGCCGGCACACATGGAGCAGGGCTCCAG
>CAZUFR010000022.1:0-15625 GCA_964619655.1 uncultured Syntrophomonas sp.
GAAGTGTGTCAACAACCCCGTCCCCTTGTCACCCCGTTCCCTTGCTCTACCAGTTTTTCTTAGCCCATTCTACTCCAGCCAGAAAGGCTTCCCGGTTCTTCTGTATGACTTTTTCTTTCTTGCCTCTATAAATTACTTCAAAGTGTTGCAAAGCATCGTCTACTTTGACTATACTGGTTTTTTCCAGATAGGCCCCCAGAAGTATCATATTAGAACCGCGGGTATTTCCCAGTTCCTCTGCCAGTTCGTTAACCGGAATCTGCAAAACGGTTAAATCCATACGTTCCGGTTCCCGCTCCACCATGGAGGTGTTAATAACCAGACATCCATTAGGTTTTATCTTGGTTTCAAATCTATCTAGAGAAGGCCGGTTTAAGACTACTGCCACCATCGGATGTTCGGTTAACGGGGAATATATCTCCTCGCTGGAAATAGTAACCAGGCAATTAGCAGTCCCTCCACGCATTTCCGCTCCGTAGGAGGGAACCCAGGAAACGTGTTTACCGGTACTCATTGCCGCATAAGCTAAAAACTGCCCCATGGACAGAACTCCCTGACCACCAAACCCTGCAAATAGAATCTGTTTTTCGTCTTCCATACTACCTTTCCTCCTTGACCTTGAACTCTCCCAGCGGGTAATAGGGAATCATATTATCTTCCATCCATTTCATAGCGTCTACCGGGTTAAGTCCCCAGTTGGTGGGGCAGGTTGATAATATTTCCACCATGGAAAAGCCCAGCCCTTTAGCCTGGGTTTCGAAAGCCTTTTTAATGGCCTTTTTAGCCTTTACTACATTGGCCGGTGAATTAACTGCCACTCGGCTAATGTAGGCAGAACCTTCATTGCCCGCTAAAAGCTCCGCCATCTTTACCGGATAACCCTCGTTCTCCACCTTACGACCATAGGGGCAGGTGGTAGCTACCTGTCCCAGTAGTGTAGTAGGAGCCATTTGTCCACCGGTCATCCCGTATAGAGTATTGTTTATGAAAAACACGCTAATCTTTTCACCCCGGGCGGAAGCATGGACAATCTCACCCATGCCTATGGAAGCCAAATCGCCATCACCCTGGTAGGTAAAAAGATAGCAATCCGGTTTAAGTCTCTTGATAGCAGTTGCTATAGCTGGGGCCCTGCCGTGAGCTGCCTCCAGCATATCACAGTTAAAATAATCATAAGCTAAAACTGAACAACCCACCGGACAGATGCCTACAGTCTTTTCCCTTATGTTCAGTTCATCCATACACTCAGCTACTAAGCGATGTATAATTCCATGAGTACACCCGGGGCAATAGTGAAATTTGGCATTGGTAAGGCTTTCCGGTCGTTTAAATACTGTAGCCATTATAATCCCTTCCTTTCTGCCAGGGTTATTATCTCCCGGGTAAGTTCTTCAGGGTTAGGAAGAAAACCTATTCTCCCGTAGAATTCAACTGGCACCCTGCCTTCTACGGCCAGTCTTATATCCTGTATCATCTGTCCCATGCTTATTTCCATTGATAGCATAACCTTACAAGTGTCGGCAACCGCCTTTATGTGTTCATCTGGGAAGGGCCACAGGGTCATGGGTCTGATTAAGCCAGCTTTAATACCATGTTTACGAGCATCTATAACCGAACGCTTAATTACCCGGGCCAACAGGCCAAAAGCCACCACAACTATATCGGCGTCTTCTACCATAAATGTCTCCGCCCGCTTCTCATTCGTTTGAATTTCTCTATATTTGCTAAACAGATGCCGGTTTCTACTCTCTAAACTTTCCGCAGTCAGGTGCAAGGTGTTAATTATGTTAGGTTTTCTTCCCTGGCATCCGCTTATGGCCCAGGGCTTTTCCACAAAACTGGTTACTTCATCTCGAACAATTACTGGTTCCATTAAATTACCCAGAGTGCCCTCGGCCATTATGACCACCGGTATACGATAACGGTCAGCCAGTTCATATCCTAAAATAGCAAAGTCCATCATTTCCTGAGTACTGGCAGGAGCCAGGACCATAGTATGATAGTCACCGTGCCCGCCGCCCCGGGTAGCCTGAAAATAATCTCCTTGGGAAGGTTGGATTCCCCCTAACCCAGGACCGCCCCGGGATATATTAACTATCAAGCAGGGTAACTCGGCTTCAGAAATAAATGAGATTCCTTCCTGTTTAAGACTTAAACCTGGTCCGGAAGAAGCAGTCATTACCCGAGTTCCAGTGGATGCTCCCCCGTATACCATATTAATCGCGGCCAGTTCACTTTCCGCCTGCACAAATATTCCGCCAATTTTGGGAAGTTTTCTGGCCATATATTCCGCAATTTCACTGGAGGGGGTTATGGGATAGCCAAAGAATCCCCGGCATCCAGCCAGAATAGCACCCTCCGCCAGTGCTTCGTTACCTTTCATCAAAACCTTATTCATCCCATCACCCCTTTTCTACCTCTATAACCAGATCCGGACACATCAAAGCACAGATAGCACACCCTGTACATTCTTCAGGTTTTACTACTATAACAGGATGAAATCCCAAGGGGTTAATGGCGTCTTCATCAAAGTCCAGAATATTTCTGGGACAAAAATGAATACAGAGCCCACAGGCTTTGCAGCTATCATGAAAAAAACTAACCCTGCCTTTGGCCATACTACATTCCTCCTCAAGAACCATGCAACCAACCGGGTCGCAAATATAGTGTAATCTTCTTTGCAATACTGCGGTATTCATAGGGTAAGCAATTATATATTCTTTCTTCTACCGTGAGATACTTAACCGGCAACTCTAGTTGGGCAGCAAATTCTACTACCCGGCGGTGTCCTTTAAGAACCAGATCCAGGTTAGTTTCCTCGACCATATTGGGATTGCTAATTATTCCCGTAAACTTAATAAGCCCGGCCTTTTCAAGAAGCTGCTTTAATTCCTTTATACTCCCCAGTTCACCGGCAAAAGGCCGGTAAGGGTTAATAACCAGATAAAACTGGTAACTACCCCGCTCCATAACCAGTTTACTAAGATAACCAATAACCAGTGACCCGACCTCGTCGCCTGCCAGGTCAATCAGCATATCGTTATCCTGTTTCATCAAGGCAATTATTTCTGTGGGTAAATTAGGTACATCTCCAAAGGCCAGTTCCCCACTGGGTGCCACAAGTCGGATGTTGTCACTGATAAGCTTCTCCCTGGCGTCCCGAGAAGCGAAGAAAGGGTTTACTAAATCCAGATCGGCCAATACGGTTTTCTGCGATTTGCTTGCCATGTCAATAGCAAAATTTACTGCCACTTCACTTTTGCCGCTACCAAAACCTCCGGCAAATATAGCCAAACTGCCCAAAACCACTTCCCCTTAAAAATTTTTCTTATTGCATACTCTATAACAGTCACATTTGAAAAGCAATAAAAATATTCGGATAAAAGAAACTATTTTATGATTTATTGGGTTTTAATGTCATAAAAAAGTGAGGGATAATTGCGGGAAAAGTCCCCAAAATAGCGGATAGGAGGATATTCGATTTGCCAGTTAAGACATTATTGTTATTGATTTCACTTTCAGGAGATTTCTTGTAAAGCAATTATTTATAATTTTTACTTCAAATCAAAAATCTGCTTATCCGCAAAAACATCTATCAGTTCGGATATAACATTTTCGATTTCCAGCTCATCCAGACCAAGCAGTTGCATTGCTTCTCCTGACATGGGGTAAAGAAGACCATCAATCCCCATACCAATGCCCATGGATACACTAATCGCATCTGCCAGGTGAACTATGGCAGTAAGGCGGGGGTTAACCTGAGCATCTTCGGGACTATGGTGAAGTTGAATAGCTTCAACCGTTTCCGGAGGCAGGTTCCATTTCTCCGCAACCCGGGCACCCACCTCGGCATGGTTAAACCCCAAGATTTTGTTTTCAGCATCTATAAAGGAAATATTATCGTCAGTTACACTGGCTACCACTTCACGATAGGTTTCTTTCATAGTATTGTTTAAAATTACCTTGCCAATATCGTGCAAAAGAGCAGCAGTATAAGCCAAATCCAAAAAAGCAAATTTGGATTTGCGGGCAATCAAACGGGCAGCCATGGCGGTACACTGGGAATGACGCCATAACTCCCCGTATTCCAGAGCATAACCTTCCATTTCCTTATTTAAGATGTCACTTACCGAAGCAGCCATTACAATACTGCGTAAAGTTCGAAAACCCAGCAGAATAATAGCATCAGTAACACTACCAATCCGACGAGGGAATCCATAGAAGGCAGAGTTGGCCATTTTTAGTACTCTGGCAGTTATAGCCTGATCCTGATTGAGTACATTATTGATATCTTGAGCTGTAGAATCTGGATCTTCGGTAAGCTTTATCACCTGTACCACCACCTGGGGTAGTGCCGGCAAGTCATTAACCGCTTCTACAATAGATTCCAGACTGATTTTACCCATCTCCTCACCCTCCTCTATTCTATTTCCAGTTATCGATTTTACGTTCTAAATAATCTCTATAGTTTATAAGCTCATCATTAATCCGCAAAAGCAGCCTTTCCAGCTCTATGCGGGAAAATTCTAATTGCTCAGGCTGGAGTATTTCAATAGTACGGAACTCCTCTTTCATAATAAATCGCGTTACATCCTCCAGGGTATCTGCCGAAAACGTTATGATAACCGGTGCATAGCATATACGCCTGCCGGTTATTTCGTCAATAACCGAGTAAACCTCTTGGCTCATGTCAATATCCTCAATAGTTATTCCCTGTAACGGTACATTACGAATCTGCGACACTTTATGCTGCCTGATTTCTTCAGCCAGTTGCTCACTACCTTTATTGCGAAAAAGTTTACCCGTTTTCCCCTTACCGACATAATCAAAGCGAACTCTTAGCCTTAATTCGTACAATATACTCTCCCCTATCTACCCTGAACTCAGTCCAAATTTATGTATATTTATCCGCCATTACTGAGTGGGTATAATTTTATAAATTAGGTACTGGCTAAAGCAGGGTAATTAAGCGCGCTAAATGCAGACCCAGAACTGCAGCCAGCCCTTCACCATAGTTAATATCCATATCAAATAGGAAATCTAAACCCAGTTTATCTAGTATCAGCTGGTGTCCGGTCTCTTCCGATAAACTGGGAGCAAGCAGGTATTCAACTACGCCGGGCTTACTAATACTTGCTAGTAGAGCAGCTACTGCAGTAACATAACCATCAAGCATTACCAGGGTGTTCTTTATTTTGGCCTGGGATATAAATCCGGCCAGAGCAGCTATTTCCAATCCTCCAAATCTCATTAGAATGTCTATTATGTTAGCTGCATCAGGTCTCCGTAGGGCCATTGCCCTGCATATAATATCGACTTTTTTAGCTATTACTTTACTATCCCCGGACCCTTTTCCGGTAAGATCATTTGGATGTAAACCACATAATACACTTGCTATGGCTGCTGTAGAAATAGTGTTAGAAATTCCAATTTCTCCTACTGCTATTATATCAAAGTCAAAGCAGGAAATTTCATCCCATATTTGTTTACCTATTTGTATAGCCCTTACTACTTCTCCCTCCTCCAGGGCATCTTCCTGTAGAAAATTGCGGCTACCCTTGCAAATATTGTGATTCCATATACGGCTATCACTTACCGGAGTTGCCAGTCCTACATCTACAATTATTTCACGGGTTTTCATAGCCTGTAACAACCTGCTGGTTGGTGCCTGCCCATTCAGGTGCTCCTGAACAATCAGGGCAGATTGCATAGGTTTATACATGCTACAATGTTCAACACTTATGCCATTATCGGCAGCAAAAATAACTAAAATACCCTGCCGGGTTTTACAGTCCAGTTGACTAAGCTTTTGCTGCCAGTAGGCCAGACGCCCCATGGCTGTACTTCTGGGCATATCTGTAAATATCAATAGTCTATACCCCTTTTGGCCATTATCCCCAACTGATAGGGGTGTTTTAGCGCCTTTATTTCACTAACCAGGTCAGCCCTGAAGTTAAGTTCCAGAGGACAGTTTCTACCGGTCAAAACTAAATCACTATCAGCTTTTTTCTGGTCAAGAAACTCAATAATTTTTTCCCGGCATGATGTAAACAGGTTATAAACATTAATTATCTCATCCAGTACAATTAAATCCCATTTTCCTGTAGCCATTTCACTGTGCAGCCTATCCAGACCAAGTTTAATCTGCTTAATATCTTGCTCACTTGTCTGGCCGGCCTTTATGATACATTCCTGTTGTCCCGGACAACATTCTGTTCCCGGGTATGGGCATTCGCGGCCAAAAGTATATATTTGAAAATTAGGGTCATTAATGCGTTGGATTGCTTTATACTCCCCAGCAATATTACTACCCTTTAAAAAACTTATAAATAAAACCCTCCTGCCCTGTCCCCAAGCACGCAGGGCTATACCTGCTGCACTGCTAGTTTTTCCTTTCCCCTCACCGGTAAAAATTAAAAGCATTGTTGTTACCCTTCACCTCCGATCAGCCCCGGCCTGTTGTTTTAGTCTATTTACTTCACTGGGAGTTAAAAAGCGGTATTTTCCTGGAGCTACCCCCTGCAATTTTAATAAGCCAAAGGCAGTTCTTTTAAGACTTAACACGGGATATCCGATAGCCAGGCACATTCTTTTTATCTGTCTTTTTCTACCTTCATGAATTTTTATTTCTAATAAAGTTTTATCCTTATAAGCTTTTAAAACATTTACCTGGGCCGGTGCGGTAATACCATCTTCCAATTGTATTCCCTCCTGCAACCTGCGCAATGATTCTTCTCCCGGCTTTCCCGCTACCAAAGCCTGGTAGGTCTTGGTTATTTCATAACGGGGATGAATCATCAGGTTAGTAAAATCGCCATCATTGCTCAGTAATAGAAGTCCTTCAGTATCAAAATCTAATCTTCCTACCGGATAAACCCGTAATTTAATATCCTTTAACAGATCCACCACGGTAGGTCTCCCCTGAGGGTCCGAAACACTGCTTATATAGCCAGCAGGCTTATTAAGTAGGATATAAATTTTTTCTTCCCTGGTAATAATACGTCCATCAAATTCAACCCTGTCAAAGCCAGGATTAATTATGCAACCCTTTTCTTGGGCTACAAGTCCATTTACCCTTACCCGGCCCTGCACAATTAGCTCTTCAGCTTTGCGCCGGGAGGTAACCCCTGCTTCTGCCAGATATTTTGCCAGCCTCATGTTTTTTCCCTACTTTATTCATGTTTATTCTTTTATACTACCTGTTACAATTGTTATTATTCAACACTATGTAGTTTTCCTTTTTCGTTGACATGGGGACGGGGTTGTTGTCACCCTCAATGAGGGTGACAACAACCCCGTCCCCATGTCACGCATTGCTAAATAGAGTGAAATAAGGCATTATAATAATTAAGAATGAATTTTGTCGTGTACCCGATAGGGTGTTATTCTCAATTCTGAATTAATATATTGGAGGCTTACCAATGGGTAATATAGATAAAAGTAAAATTGAAGCGGCAGTTAAGCTTATCCTGGAAGCTATTGGCGAAGATGTGGAGCGGGAAGGACTACAAGGAACACCCCGGCGAGTGGCCAATATGTATGAAGAAATGTTTTCCGGGGTAGATTGTGACCCGCGTGATTTGCTGCAAGTATCATTTACTGAGTTTCATGATGAATTGGTACTGGTTAAGGATATACCTATTTATTCCCTCTGCGAACATCACCTGCTCCCCTTTTACGGCAAGGCTCATGTGGCCTATATCCCTCGCGGAGGTAAAGTGGTAGGTATCAGTAAACTGGCCCGGGTAGCCGAAGTTTATGCCCGCCGTCCCCAGTTGCAAGAAAGACTCACCTCCCAGATAGCAGATTGCATTTATGATACCCTTAATCCTTTTGGGGTAGGAGTAATAATTGAAGCCGAACATATGTGTATGACCATGCGGGGGATTAAAAAACCGGGCGCCATAACGATGACCTCGGCAGTACGCGGTGTGTTCGAAAGCAGGTCGGAATCCCGTGCCGAACTTTTTTCCTTAATATTACGCTAAAGCGTGACAGGGGGGACGGGGTTGTTGTCACCCTCAATGAGGGTGACAACAACCCCGTCCCCCCTGTCACGCACATGTTCTATCCGGAGGTTAGAGTGGGGTTTTCGACCTGTCCTTTGTCGTTGATATCAATTAGGCAACCCCGAAGCTGAATTTCGTCATAGTTACTGCCAGGATTTACGCAGATGGTTCGGCCTATACGACTAATTCCCCGGCTGGGATGTACGTGTCCATGTAAGCTTAACAGAGGTTGGTATTTTTTTATGGCCTCATATACGGCAGTACTACCTACCGATCCAGTAGCCAGGGAGTCGCCATCCAAAATCGGGTTTAAATCTTCATCATAAAGAGTATCCTGGTCCAGGTCGGTGTCCCTGGGGGGAACATGAATATTAAAAATACATTTATCCATGTTTTTAACCTGCTCAGCCAACTTGTCAATTTTTTCAGCCAGTTCTTCTTCGCTAATATCGCGGGGGTACTTGAAGATGGTAGGATGCCCATAGCTTAGAGACAATATCTCAAATCCGTTCATCTCTACCACTTTGCCATCTCCGTTTTTCACGTATTTCATTTTGTTAAGATAGTCATCAATATAAAGTGGGTCATCATTACCTGGTATTACTACACAGGGAATACCGTTCTTTTTAAAGCGCTCATCCATAAGTTTGGCCCACTCTTCTATCTGCTGTACCTGCAGTTCTTTGGTAATACGCTCTACATCGTTTTCATTAAGACGATCAATTTCCTCTTCACTCAGGATTACCCAGTAAAACCCTGCATCCCGGAGAGTTTTTTGGAGATCCGGCAGTTCTTTTTCATCTTTAAGCCTTACGGTTGAACCATAATAAGTGGCTTCGTAGTAACCCTCTCTAGTTTTTATTATAGGAACTACCGCTTTACCTACAAAATCCCCACCATAAATAACCATATCTGCCTTGTAAAAAGGTCCGGCATTGGTAAACTTGCGAAATGTGCTTTCCGCCGCATGGGTATCACTTGCATAAAAGATTTTCATTTAAACGCTACACCCCTTATTTCAGTTTGTCCTTCCATGGCCTACAGGAAACAACCATGAATGAAAATGGTGTATCGGGTTAGCAGAGTCAGGGAAGTATACCTAACCCCTAACCCCTTACTCTGGATACCAGTCAATTTCTTAACCTCGAATTCATTACTCAACAACCATATCACTAACGCCTTATTTCGTACTAACCTAGTCCGCAGGTATCTCTAAAAACTGAATGTCTATATTTATACCCTGGTTGGCATATGAGGCTTTGGAAAGGTAATATATTATTAACGGCAAAACCAGAAGTATAATAGCCATTACTATCATGGTATAGGGCATATCACCTTTGAAGAAGGGTATTAACAGGTAGCTGCAAATGGAAACACTGATAATCGTGGTAAAAATGCCCAACCAGGTTACCACCGGTAAACCTAGAAATCTAGCCCGCACCACTGGTGGCGCTGACTCAAACAGAAGTTTCCGGCGATAGGGAAAGACAATACCGGCTATACCCAGCAGAATCCAGGCCAGGAACCAGGTAAAAATGGTATATCCGATATAAGCTGTCCAGGTCGGCAGGAATACATCCAGCAGCAGAAACAATTCAGCCACCGCCAGGGCAATGGTAGAGGCAATAACCGGGGAACCCGATTTAGGGTCAATCTTTGCCACCTTGGCAGGAACTAAACGGTCAAATCCCCAGGCATAAATATTACGGGTAGGTCCAAAGCTCATTCCGGCACAGGAACCGAAGGTAGCCATAAAGAAAGCAATGGCTATCAGGAAAATAAATATGGGGCTCTGGGTGAGTATACCCAGCAGTATAGTAGCAAAGGGTTCATAGGAGCCAAAGGGATAAGCCGGATTACCGGAGCCCGCCAGATACATCAGGGCATTGGTCCACAAGCCACCAAAGATTTTGTAACTCAACCCATAAAATATGGCCCAGGCACTCATCAAGAGAGCTAGTGAACCAAACATGGCCAGAAGTTGTGATTTTTGTACGCTGCGAACTTCACCAGCCAGGTTAGCCCCGAAGGTAGCTCCCAAAGTGTTAAGAATAATATAAGTAGAACCAGCCATTAATGTAGCGCCAAAAAGGAATTTAGTCGGGTGCCCGGCTTGAACCGCCAGAGGTATAACATCGTTGTAGTTTAAGCCGCTTAAGCGGGTAAAGTTGGCGGCAAAGGTACCAGGATCAGCCATTAAAGCAGCAACGATAAAGGTCAGAGCCCCAATACCGGTACCAATTAAGGCCATCCACGACATTTTCATCATCGCTCGGCTGCCTTTGTAGAATACCATCCAGATGATTATTATCATGATAGTACCCAGTATGGCACGCACAGTCGGTGCATTTAGAGCAGCGGCCCACTGCAGCCACATTTGGTTTCCACTTACAATACCCATGGAAGCAAAGAATTCAACCAGGGCGTATTTTAAAGCCCAGTCTGAGCATACTCCGGTCCAGGATATAGCGGTAAAGGAAATCATAAAACTGGACATCAGGCCCAGAGCCGGGTGCAGGATACGGCTAATATAGATATATTCGCCTCCCTGCCGGGGCATAGCTACGGAAAGCAACCAGTATAGTCCGGCAATTACAAACATCTGAGAAACGGTCAGTATGGCCCAGGGCATATGTCCACCGGGATAAAGGAACGGGGCCCACATCAGGTAGACCAGGGCGTACATAAGACCGGGGTTAACCGTGGAGTAAACAAGAGTATCATAAGGGCTTATCTGCCGGGTAAAGCCTACTGCACTCTGTTGGAATAGTTCTAAACCTCTTGCCACAAAATATCCCTCCTTATAGTAATTAGGATGAATTTTGAATTCTTAATTTTTAATTTTGAATTATGGTTGAAATGCTTCGCATTTCGTCTATTACAGGACTAATCGGCATCATTGCTTATTCGGTACATGATGCTGTCTTCCCAACCAGTTACCACCCGTACATAGCCGCTTAATTCCTGATCCAAATCCGGGTCGCCGGTATCGACTAGCAGGGGGTGGGGCTGCAGAGCTACTAATTTATCGCGGCTGGCTACCACGATAATATTATTTTTCCCTACTAACCTGATTACGCGAGGGCTTACCTGCTGATTGCCCCGGCCAAAAACATGTCCTTGTCCTCCGATAGCAGTAACTACGATACGAGCATTGCCTCCATGCTGGTTAAGCAGATTAAAAAGCTGTTTTTCGCCTACATCATTGGCTATTAGTTCCCGGTTAAGAACTACGTCTACTCCCAGCAAGGTGTTAGGAAGCTCCAATCTTTCCATAATAGCGCGAGTAGTAGTTCCCGGACCAATTATATACAGGGTATCCTTCTCCATGTTGGCAACTACTTCTGCAGCCATGCCTTCGACTTCAGCCTGTTCGGAACGACCACCGGATTTGACGCTCTGTACCCTTCGTTCCACCGGTACTTTAAGATAACCATAAAGTTTGGCATTGACCCGACCTTGACGGAAGGCCTCTTCGTCTATATCCATTACCTCAGCTTCACGAATATTTACCACCTGACCCTGCAGATAAAGACTGGCTACTTCACCCGCACTACGAGGATTAATCGCATATACTGCCGAGTGAATCTTTACCCCTGCGGGAATGCCCAGTACTGGAATCTTAGATCCTATTGCCGAATATATATTTCGTGCAGTTCCGTCCCCTCCGGCAAACAGAATAAAATCCACTCCTTTTTGGGCCATTTCCCGAGCAGCTTCCATGGTATCTTCCGGACTAGTTTCTCCGCTCTTTATATATCCTATTACCTCCGGCTCCAGGCCAGCCTCACGGCATTCATCCGCACCCATTTCATTGGGATAAGCCAGCACTTCGATTTCATCCTTTAATTTGGCGATTATCTTTAAGGCCTCGATAGCGCGGCGGGGAGATTCAGGCTCTGCTCCCATCTCCCGGGCTTTCTGTAGGATTTCAATTCCGTCACTACCTTTTAACCCGACCCGGCCACCCATACCAGCAATTGGATTAACGATTACCCCCAGCTTTTTCATACTTAAATCACCGCTCTTTTGTTAGTCCATCTCCGCCCAGAGGACGGAGATGGTGTAAGATGCTATTTTTTACCCCTTTTCTTAAGATATTGTCTCCAAGTAACCGCAATTAATTCGGCGTCATCAATGGCTTCATGGGTAGGACGATGGGAAGCAGCCTTATGCGGAGCAGTCTTAACAAAATTGGCATCTTCATGAGCTTCTTTGGAAATCTGCTGCAAGGCCTCTATATATTCATCCAAGTCCTCTTTGTTGTAGGATTCACATGGCTCCAGGGTAAAGGGTTCCGGTACCACCCAGGGATGATGGGAGGTCCAGTAATGCTCGATGCCAAAGTCTACTATGCGCTTATTAACATCGTCAGTGCCAACTCCGGTATCCTGTTTAAGTTTCTCCCAGGAGTAGCGAACCTGTTCCAGGCGACGCTTACCTTTGGCATACCATATAACTACGCCGGGTATAGCAGCAATTTTTTTCATAAAGTACTGGTTGTTTAATACTGAACAAATGGCGGCTTCTTTTAAGCCTTCAGCCCCGTGCTGCAGTATCCACATATAAACCTTCAAGACTACATTGGTATTTCCGAAATAGCTTCTTACTTTGCCAATACTCTCAGGGTAGTTGGAATTAAGGATATACTTTTGGCCATCAAATTCTACCCGGGGTACAGGGAGGAAGGGCTTAAGGAATTCCTTTACCCCGATAGCTCCGGTGGCCGGTCCCATACAACCATGAGGAGCGGAAAAGGTTTTATGCAGGTTAAAATGAACCATGTCGAAACCGGCTTCCCGGGCGCGGTGGATGCCCAACATGCCGTTGGCATTGGCCTGGTCATAAGAACAAATGGCGCCTACTGCATGAGCTGCTTTTACGTATTCCTCTATCCTGGGATTGTAAATACCAGTGTCTTCAGGGTTGGTTATCATTATTCCGGCAGTACGCTCAGATAGTGCCGCTTTCATAGCCTCCAGGTCAGGATAGCCGCTTTCATCCGGCATCAGGGTTATTACTTTGAAACCGGCTGTATTAGGGGTAGCCGCATCACAGGGATGGGAGAACATGGTGGTAATTATCTCAGTTCTCTTGTTATCTCCCCGGGCGCGATGATACGCCCTGATCATGGAAGCATTGGCATATACTCCGTGGGCACCGCCACCGGGCTGTAAGCTGAAAGCATCCATGCCGGAGATTTCTTTTAAAAACTGCTCTACCTGGTAGTAAATTTCCAAAACACCCTGCATGGTATCAGGGTCCTGCAAGGGGTGGACATTTACAATACCAGGGTGACGGGCAGCCATATGCTCCTGTACTTTGGGGCTGTATTTCATGGTACAAGTGCCTTCACTTATTCCCAAAGTAACATCAGTACCCAGAGTTTCCTGGGAAAGGTGATAATAGTGGCGGTTTACTCGCATCTGATTAACTTCTGGGAGGGCGGGGGCTTTTTTCCGCCGCAGGTTAGCGGGAATAGCTGAAACTCCATCACCCACCTGACTAACGACATCTTTGCAGGCCAGGGGAACCAGTACTCCTCTTTCGCCAGGGACGCTCATCTCAAATATAATGGGTTCATCCCATCTTGCCTGGTGGTAATTATCTCTAAGTAATTTCTTTTGTCTTGCCATTAAATCTCAGTCCTTTCCTTGTAGATAGCTGGTGCCATTTAACAGGAGATAACCCCCTGTAAAGCGTAGACCAGTTTGTCTAGATCCTTATGCTGATGTACCTCGGTTACACAGTACAAAGCACTCTGACCGAACTGGGGAAATTCCTTGGACAAATCCTTGCCTCCAAATATTTTAAATTCCAGCAGATGTTTGTTTATCTGAGCTACCGATTTGCCGGTCATGTCAAAATTCACCACAAATTCCTTAAAGGAAGGAGAGGACATCTGGATTTTAACCCCGGGCAGTTCGGAAATCTTTTTAGCTGTGTACTGGCAGTTTTGCATTATGGTAGTTCCCACTTCCTGCATACCCTGAGGTCCCATCAGGGATAAATAAACCCCGGCAGTAATAGCCCAGAGCCCGGTACTAGTTCCGGTAAACTCTTTACCCTTGTCCCGGGAGCCATAGGAGGTACGATCATACAGTACTTCGCCAAAGCCCCATTCGCCATCTTTTAAAGTGTCGGTTAAGCCAAACATTAGATCTTTGAACTCAGAGATATACTTCATATCATCATGGGTGGCAATAAAACCACCCTGACATCCTCCAGCCCCCAGGTGAAGTCCCAGAGGGTGATAATCTCCACAGGTAATAGTAGCGCCATAGTTGGCCGGAGCTTCCATAACTCCTAGCGATATGGGGTCGGTGTAGACTATAAACTCGGCTCCTGCTTCCCGAGCAATTTTACCGATTTCCTCAGCCTGGGTCTCGATGAATCCCAGATACGAGGGATTCTCGATAAATACAGCTGATACATCAGCGGAGATGTTCTTTTTCAGGTCATTTAAGTCCATCAATCCAGTGTTGGGGTCAAAACCTATTTTTACTATTTCAATTTCCGGTGCCGGTACCGAGTTAAGGTAGTTTTGTACTATCATAAATATTTCCGGACTCATAGTAGCGGGCAGCAAAACTTTTTTACGATCATTTATACGATTGGCCATACGCAATGAACTGGAGGCTGCCTGACCACCGTCGTACATAGGAATACTTAGTACATCCATGTCCATTAGCTCACCCATAAGGCTGCAGTATTCAAACAGAGCCTGCCACTTACCGTGGTCACCCATTGATTCACCAACATAAGCAGTTAAGAATTCGCCTCGTCCATTAATTTCGTCACAAACTGCCGGAACAAAATGCTGGGCACATCCTGCTCCCAGGAAGGAAAGGTATTCACCACAAGTTTTGTTTTTGCTCAAGATTTCATCTGTGTGTCGGCGGATAGAATACTCGTCCAGAATTGGTTTCGGTAACTGCATGTCCTGGTCATATTTGAGATGCTCCGGTATTTCTTCATAGAGCTGCATAGGATCAGTTACCCCGACTTCTTTCATCATGGCTGCCTTGGTTTCCGGAGCCGAGTTAGGTATATAGGGGTAGACAATTGGTTTTTTATGCATTTAGATTCCTCCATTCATATCTTCTCGGTACTAAATTACGGTTCTTTAGGAGGTGCACCGCTAGTTTTTATTTAGGATCATAGGTTTTGCACCGGGTGTCGCCAGAAATAGCAGCTTCCACTCCATCAATGGTTATCTCTTCAGCCTTACATACTTCATGCTCCCAATACTTGCAATCATCAGCATTACATACCACCAACGGGGTAAGATTGCTGGCACTGCTTTCGTATATATGACTGGAATCAGCAGCATTAATGCCCAGATTATCATCTGCCATTACTGAGTCACGCAAGTCGGTTCCGGCTTGAACATCTCTACCACTAACTGATTGTTTGTTTACATCCCGAGGATAGAAGGTATCACAAACGGCAAAGTCGCTGTTATTTTCGACTTGAATTTCGCCGGCTGCACATAGGTCATCGGGGTGATGAAAGGCACAGCTTTTAACTTTACAGGTAGTACTGGTTTTTTCCACAGTTTGGCCTCCTTTTTTGTATAATTTACTTAAGCCTTGGCTTACAAATTCATGTATGCT
>CAZUFR010000023.1:0-8509 GCA_964619655.1 uncultured Syntrophomonas sp.
AAGATTTTAAAGAAGTGGGTGAACAGCCTTAAGCTTTGGATTTTTAGGTGGATACAGTGTCCATGAATGTATCACGATAAAGTTTGGCATAATAATTGCAATAATTATAATCAAACAAACAGACAGCATATCCGCCGGCGGGTTGCAGTCAATTTAAAGGGAACCAGCCTATATTCAAAAAAATGTTTTTTGGATTGGGGCTTATCATGATTCAATCCTACGGGTATTCAGGCCGATAAACGCCCCTGGTACAGGTGTATCGTTTTCTTTAAAAATTGGGGATTGGCTTGCATTGTAGAATAACAATTTTTAAGGAGGAAAAATGTATGTGGGAAACTAAAATGAATGTTAACCAGGTAGTTGAAATTCGCAGCCGTACGCTCTGCTACTTTGGGGTGGGCGCCCTGCAAAAAGTAAATGATATTTGTGAATATCTTAAAAAAGAGGGCATTGACAAGGTTTTAATTACCACAGATGAGATAGTTTATAAGATTACCGGTGTATGGGAAGTCCTGGAACCAGCCATGAAGAAGAATGGTATCTCTTATGCCCTGTATACCAAGGTAGTTCCCAACCCCACCGTGGATGGTATAGATGAAGCAACTAAAATGGGTAAAAACCTGGGTGCTAAAGCAGTTATCGGCATCGGCGGAGGAAGCCCCATCGACACTGGTAAGAGCTGTGCTGTACTGCTTCATCCCGATAATAAGAAATATAATGCCCGTGACCTTTACACCTTTAAATTTAATGCAGAAAAAGCAGTTCCCATCATCGCTATCAATACCACCCATGGAACCGGCACCGAAGTTGACAGATTCGCAGTAGCCAGCATTCCTGAAATGGAGTATAAACCGGCTCTGGCCGCTGAATGTTTATATCCCACTTTTGCTATTGATGACCCGGTCATAATGACCAAACTACCTACTAAACAAACCATCTATACCGCTGTTGATGCTGTAAACCATGTTAATGAAGCGGCTACCTCTATAGTAACCAGTCCATATACTGTACTTACTGCAGTTGAAACCGTAAGGCTGGTAGGCCGTTACCTACCCCAGGCAGTGGCTCATCCTGATGATTTAACTGCCAGATACTACCTGCTCTATGCTTCTATGATAGCAGGTATTTGTTTTGATAACGGGCTATTACACTTCACCCATGCTTTAGAGCATCCGCTAAGTGCAGTTAAACCTGATTTATCCCATGGCCTGGGTTTGGCTATGCTGCTTCCCGCAGTAATCAAATATACCTATCCGGCATGTCCTGAAATCATGGCTGCTATGTATGAAACAATTGTGCCTGGACTAAAAGGTGTACCAGGTGAGGCTGAGAGATGTGCCAAAGAAGTAGAACAATGGCTGTTCAGTGTTGGCTGTACTGAGAAATTAGCTGACCTGGGCTATACCGAAGCTCACATTGACAAACTGGTTAAACTGGCATTTGAAACTCCGGGACTTGCTGGCCTACTTGGTGTAGCACCGATAAAGGCAGACGAGAAAATAGTCAGAAAAATATTCGAAGACAGCATGAAACCAATGTGCTAGTACACTAGTAAAACAAAGCCGCGCTTAATTAGCGCGGCTTTTGTATTTTAAAGGTTTTCTTCTTCATTTGTTACATCCAGGCTTTCTTCTAAATCCTCCAGGCTATCAGCAAGGTAAACCATCTCATTAATATCACAATTAGCCATAGCTGATTCATAAGAACTGTATGGTACCGGTAAGACATAGCCATACTCACTTACGATAAAGAATCCAGACATTTATAACTCACTCCACTAATAAATGTTCTGGTACCTA
Organism: uncultured Syntrophomonas sp.; assembly: GCA_964619655.1. GTDB lineage: Bacteria > Bacillota > Syntrophomonadia > Syntrophomonadales > Syntrophomonadaceae > UBA4844. The sequence continues at coordinate 1,800 of CAZUFR010000023.1, forward strand.
ACTTCCCCACCCGGGAGGCTAATAATGTATATGAATCTTAAGAAAAAAATGGCGATTATAAATAAACATTGACCGTTAAGTTACTAATTTTTGATTAACCCCGGTTACATTCTCCAGTTTAATACTGCGACTGGGAATTGCAATAGATACCCCTTCCTCTTCCAGTATGGCCATGATTTTAAGGTTTATATCCTGTCTTACTTCAAGGTATTCATCCCAAATTGTAGTACCGGTAAAGCAATATATAAATATATTCAGGCTATGATCACCAAATGATTCGAAATAAACTAGTATAGTTTCAGGGTGAATCCCGTGATGGTCTACCAACATTTGTTTAATGCGTTGAACGCAGGTCTCCAGCTTACTCCCTTGAGTTTCGGGGGCGACACCTAAACTAAAGTCTATGCGCCTTTTTCCCATTCGGCTATAGTTAGTAATAGTTTCACCAGCCACGGTGGAGTTAGGAATAGTTATTAATGCCTGAGAAAAAGATCTAATTTTAGTACTGCGAAAGGAAATACTTTCCACTACCCCTTCAACTTCGGGCACTGCAATCCAGTCTCCAATCACAAATGGTTTTTCCATTATAATTACTATCCCACCAAATATATTGGCCAGGGCATCCTTGGCCGCCAAAGCAAAAGCTAATCCCCCTAATCCCAGTCCGGCAATAAAACCATTAACATCGTAATTCCATTCCTGAGCAACTATTACTATTGCCAGGGCTATTATTATAAAACGGGCCACATTGGAAAAGAAATGGATTAACATATTATCCATGTTTAATTTATCTTTTAGTTCTTCCGATAATAGTGAATTGCTACCACAGAAATCATAAAAACCCCAGGCTATAAGTATTACCAGTAAAGAACGGAAGACTTGGGAACACAAAACGTTCAGTACCGGTGATAAAGGGAGGTATAGTAGTGCCAGGTATAATCCCAAAATAACAAACAAGGCTCGCATTGGTCTTTCACAGGCCAATAGCATCTTATCATCTAATTTGCTAGTAGTCCGGCTGGTCAGTTTTTGTAACCAGGTTAAGATGTAGCGGGTGAATACCTTTCGCAAAAGCAGGAATGTTAGGAATATTAGTAGAGCTTCTATGGCATAGGTTAAATTCTTCATATTAAAAATATTGATTATCAGATAATAGAGTTGAATTACATAATATTCGAGTATCGCTAATTCATCTCCTTCTGTATTATACTGCCACCATGTATGAGATTAGTATTAAAGGTTAATAATTCTGGTAGATAAAATCAGGAGGTTAAGATAGTTGAAGAAAAAACAATGGCTGTTTATCTATTTATTATTTTCTCTCCTGCTATTAGAATTAAGCCTTTACGGACTGCTACAAACGGATAATACTTACTATCTGTTTTCTTTATTTCTGTCCACTTCCAATATTATATATATCGTTTATTATATTCATACCCTTAGTAACCAGAAAAGTAAACCCGCTAAAGACTATTACTTCTATTTTATTAACTATGATACCCCCTCTGAGGAGGACATATTGTTCCGGCAAATAAGTAAGCGGATGTAAAAAAAAGAGGGCTTTAGCAATGCTGCCCTCTTTTTATCTTGAAACAAACTATTTCTCTTCTTTTTCCTGTCTGGCTTTTTCAATAATTTTTTCGGCAATCTGGGCCGGCACTTCTTCGTAATGGGAGAATTCCATCCTAAACTTACCCCGTCCCTGGGTCATAGATTTCAGGTCTATAGTATACCGGGCCATTTCAGCTTGCGGAGCTTGAGCCTTAATTATCTGTTTCCTTCCTGCTGGTTCCATTCCCAATACTCTGCCCCGTTTACTATTCATATCACCGATGATATCACCCATATAGGTCTCAGGCACCTCAATTTCTACATTAACGACTGGTTCCAGTAAGACGGGTTTAGCAGCTTCTAAACCTTTTCTATAGGCGAGGCGGGCTGCCATTTTAAAAGCCATTTCTGAAGAGTCTACGGAATGATAAGAGCCATCATAAAGAGTAGCTTTTAAATTAGTTACCGGATAACCGGCCAGGACGCCTTCCTCCATGGCTTCTACCAGGCCTTTTTCTACTGCTGGGAAATAGTTACGAGGTACAGAACCGCCGAATACGTTTTCTTCAAATACAAAATCCCCATCTTCAGTAGGTTCAAATTTAATCCAAACATGGCCGTACTGACCATGACCACCAGTCTGTTTTTTATGTTTACCTTCAGCTTCAACCGTACCACGAATGGTCTCCCGGTATGGTATCCGCATTTCCCTGCTGACCACATCTACCCCAAATTTGCGGGACATTTTTTCTACAACTATGTCTACGTGAGTATCACCCATAGATTTCATTATGGTCTGTCGGGTTTCGGTATTCTTTTCCACTCGGATAGTGGGGTCCTCTTCCAGTAAACGCTGTATTGCTCCGCTTAGTTTGTCTTCATCGCCCTTACTCTTTGGTTCAATAGCCATGCTAAGAGTCGGTTCGGGGAAATCTATAGGTTCAATAATTACCGGATTGGCTTTAACAGTGAGGTTATCTCCAGTACCAGTTACTGACAGCTTGGCTACTGCAGCAATATCACCAGCATATAACTCTGGTACGGTTGCCTGCTCCTTACCCGTCATTACTAATATCTGGGCAATTTTTTCGTCTTTCTCCTTATTAGCATTATACACGACACTGTCTGCTTTCATCTTACCGGTAAAGACGCGGAACATAGTAAGTCGGCCAATATAAGGGTCGGCTATAGTTTTGAAAACCTGAGCGGACAGGGGATCATTGTCCAAGTCTTTTCCCTTTACTATTGGGTTAGTATCTGGAGTGGCACTACAGTCAACGATAAAGTCCATTACTGGCTGGATAGCTATGTTATTAAGGGCGGAGCCACAGAATACAAAAACGGCTGAACCATTAGTGGCGGCTTCCTTAATGCCTTCCAATATTTCATCATCGCTGAGTTCTTCACCCTCCAGATATTTGGTGAGCAGGTCATCATTAGCCTCTGCCGCAGCTTCAATTAAAGCCTCTTTGTAGGTCTCCACGTCATCCATCATGTCGGCCGGTATATCGGTTTCACTGATTTTACCGGTACCAGGCTCAAATAGGAGGGCTTTCATTTTAACCAGGTCAACTACACCTTTGAAATTTTCTTCTGCTCCAATGGGTAATTGTACCGGGACAATATTATCGGAAAAACTTTCTTTCATTTCGTTTAGCGCTTTATAATAATCAGCATTCTCCCGGTCTATCTTGTTGATAAACACTATCTTGGGAACATCGGCAAAGTCTTCCCATATTACTTCGGTCTGAACCTCAACTCCTGCATTGGCAGAAAGAACCATTATTATGGAATCTGCCACCCGCATAGCCCCGGTTACTTCAAAATAGAAATCAGCATAACCAGGAGTGTCGAGAACATTTATTTTATGGTCTCTGTATTCACAGGGAACCAGTGCTGTACTAATTGTAATTTTTCTCTTGACCTCTTCGGGAAGATAATCTGCTACTGAGTTACCGTCATCAACCTTCCCCATTCTTTTGATAGCCCCTGTATTGTATAGCATTGCTTCTACCAGGGAGGTTTTTCCGGTACCTCCATGGCCAACAAGAGCTATATTACGAATTTTACTAGTTGGGTAAACCTTCATCCAATAACCTCCTCGTCAATCTACATAACTGTAAAAATGGTACTATACTTTGTATAAAGTAGCAAAATATTTTCTTAAAAATTATTTTCGATTAAGAACATAAAATATCCAGTAGAGAAACAGTGCAGCTAATCCGAAAAGCAGCATCTGGTATATAAAAATCCCCTTGAACATGTCCACAATTAGGGTAAATACTATACCCAGTGCCAGCGGAAACAGCACCAGTTTGCTAAAAGGCTTATCCGGATAATTAGGGTCCCGTCTCTTTTGCCGCAGATAGGAAATATTTAATACCACAAAAAATAACAGGGTGTTTAATAGTAGGCTAAGAAATATCATTCTGTAGCTCCCGATACACTTAGATAAATTGAAAAAGATTTGCGGTACTTCTCAATTAACTGGTAATCAGTCAGATCCAGGTGAATGGGGGTTATGCTAATATATCCATCCTGGGTGGCCAGCACATCACTTTCAGTCTCCTGTTCCTCCTTGATTACTCCCCCTCCCAGCCAATAGTAAGTATTACCACGGGGATCCTGTCTCTCTTCGAAGAGATTGTCATAATTTCGCACCCCGAGTTTGGTTATTCTGATACCTTTAATGTCTTTCTCATCCAGTGGTGGTATATTAACGTTTATCAAAGTCTTCTTTTCTATTCCCCGTTTCATGGCAACCCGAACTACGTTACGGGTAAATTTAGCCGCAAAATCAAATTCCATATCCTCATGATAAGAATTAAGTGACACTGCTATAGAAGGTACCCCCATGATAACACCCTCGGCAGCAGCGGAAACTGTCCCTGAGTAGAGTACGTCGGTACCCAGGTTAGGGCCATGATTTATTCCTGATACTACATAATCTATATTATCAACTAATCGGCTAAGCCCTAATTTCACACAATCAACCGGAGTTCCTCCTACAATCCATGCTGCTTTAGCCTCATCCATATTTGCTTTTATTACCCGAATAGGATCAAAAACGGTGATGGAATGGCCAGTTCCGCTTCTTTCCCGATCCGGAGCTACCACGTATAGCTCGGCAATGGAACTCAATTCCCGCGCAAGGCAATGTAATCCCCGGGCATGGATTCCGTCATCATTAGTTAGCAGGATCCTCATTCGTAAGAAACCTCCCGCTGAAGTAATTTAATATGATTATAGGGCCAGTAGGTAAGGAAGGCTTTGCCCTTTAATCTATCTTGCGTTAGCCAGGCATTCCAGTAATGACTATCAAAGCTATGATTACGATTATCACCCAGAACTAGCAAGCATCCTTCTGGTACCTCTACCGGGCCATATTCGTAATCCAGGGCTTCAGCCAGATAGGGTTCCTTGAGGGGACGGTCATTTATGTAGACTTTGGCGTTTTTCATCTCTACTACATCACCTGGTAGACCAATAACTCGCTTAATATAGTCCTGATTAGTTTGCAGGGCTTCAGGGGGGTCAAAAACCACTATATCTCCTCGTTCCACATCTTTAAAACGATAAATAAACTTATTAACCATAACCCGGTCTTTCAATTGTATAGTGGGTAGCATTGACCCGGTAGGAATAATTCTACCCTCAATAACAAAAGTTCTTAAAATCATAGCCAGTAAGAAGGCTATAACTACTATGCTTATTATTTCTTTTAGGAAATCTTTTATCTCCCTGCTCATGAAACCCTCCATTAAAACTCATAAATATTTATTATCATTTCGTCCTTTTCCTTATCCTTGCTAAGGCCAAACATTATCTTTTTTTCTTTCAGGCTTTTGTTTAAAAAATCAATTATATAAATCAGCCCCGGATTGCTAGGGAAACTTTTAAAAGCAACAAGTTCCAACTTACCGTTATCATCGCTCACCATCGTGTCTCCTTTCCCTGTAATATTTTAATTTAAGCTCTGTTATATTACAAGTTAGGCGAGTAAAAATCCAATTATTTCGCAGTTTCCGCGTCGCTTTTTATTGCACCCCGAGGGCTATGCCCGGCAACTATACCCCTTACCCGGCAACGGGCATCATAAATCTGCTCCAGTTCCACCTGATAACGCAACATCACATTTTCAGCAAAAGACTGAATATCATTTACCCCTAATTCTGCCAGGCCTGCAGCTTTTACCGGGGCACCAGTAGTCTCTATGTTTATACCGGTATGCACTAATGTTGATACATTAGAACTGGATGCAACTGAAACCGTAAGCTTGCGGTTATTGGCATACAGGGCTTCCACCCGGCGAACTATCGGAATACCAAGCTGTTCCAGTTCATCCTTAATACCTATCAGGAACATACGCTGCCGGTAAAGAGCCAGGTTAAGATCGTTGTCAAAATGCTCAATAATAAAATTTAGCATAAGGGGTGAGTATATGTAGGCCTTATCTAAAATGTCGGTCTGGTCCAGCATAAATGATTGAGGTACATTAGTTTCGCCACAAAAAGCAATTACTGCATCCCCTAGAATATCGAAATTACGGTAAATCCAATGGGGCTCTAACTCCTTTCCAGAGTAGTTGATTGGTTTGTTAATATATAAAGTTTTTATCATCTATTTTCCCGCCTTTCCATAGTATTAACGTTTTGCGTAAATATCAGCACGTCAATATAAATTTTACCATCAAATGAACTATTTTAGAATTATATCCCATGACCTATGTATAGTTTTTATAAAAATTAAAGGAGTTTGGCAGATTTTATGAGAAATAAGTTATGGGGTGATTGAATGACTGCTAATAATCCTTTTTTTGAGAGAAAATTTGCTTGTCCGGTATGCAAAACCAATTTTACTTCCCTGGCCGTCCGTAGTTCGAGGGTTTACGTTGAACGAAAAGAGGCTGACCTGCACGTTATTTACCGGGGAGTAAGTCCTTTACATTACTCTATCATAATTTGCCCTGCTTGTTATTACGCTGCTTCTACCAATAGTTTCTCCCAGGAAATAAACCCTGCACTACTACAAAAGCTGATTCAGGCTTTATACCAATTAAAACCAAAAACAGCTATTGAATATAACCAGGAAAGGGATATGGAGAAGGCTCTGGATTCATTTAAGCTGGCTATTCGCTCGGCCCAGTTAAAACAGGTACG
>CAZUFR010000023.1:8609-15419 GCA_964619655.1 uncultured Syntrophomonas sp.
GTTTTAAAATCTACCAGTACAATTTCATCCTCTTCATAGAAAAAGAGGTCAATAACCCCCTGAACCAGCAGCTTTTCATCTGAGATAGTGGTGTTATCCATTATTTCAGCAGCTAAACGTAGCTGGTTAAAAGGTACTTCCCTTTCCACTTCCCGGGCATTAAGTATCCTCTGCCCTAAAGGTGAACGGAAGAAACGATATATTTTAGTAGTATTTACGGTCTTGGCTTCGTCTTCTAGCAATATTTCCTGCTTTACCATCATTTCTACCTGCTGACGAATAGCCTTCTGATCCTGAACCCTGTTAAAATTAAGGTGCTGCATGACAAAATGCATTATACTACCTTTCTGAGCCGGAGTTAATGCTTTCACCCCTTCTACAAAACGGGGACGGGTAAGCTGGGCAGACATTTCTATTCCCATTAATGCCGGGTCCACCAGTCCCTTTTGAATCTGGGAAACGGAAACCTTGGAGGGAATCCTTTCCGCCAGCTCAAATGGGTATTGCCAGTTCAGGTGCTGTGCTATCAGTTCAGAATCACTACTGGCCGTATGCTGTTCTACCTGTTTATAAAAGGTAGTGAGTAAATCAGCCATTTTTGCATCACTAACCCCAATATCGCTACGTTTAAGTATTTCCACCTGCCAGCGGGAGGAGTGATTGTGCAAATCCTCCTCAGTCCAGGTGACCTCTGATAGTTCCCGCAAGGGAGCCCCGTCAGGGTGGCGCATTAGAACTGGGCCAATCCAATCCAGAGGGTTTTTGCCCCGGGCTAAATTGAATGGGGTGGGTATATTGGTCCATTTTTGGGCACTATTTTCCACGTCTCTTACCGAACCTATCATTATTAATTTGTGCTGGGGTCGGGTACAGCCCACATAAAGTATGCGCATTTCTTCCGATAAGTTCTCCAGGCGGATTTTATTCTTAATGCTGATACGGGCTATGGTTTCATTATAACCACGCAGGTCGGGGTTGACATACCTGGGCCCGATGCCTAAATCTTTATGAAATAATATCCGCTCGCGGCTGTCACTAAAGTTAAATTGCTTACCTAAACCGGCCAGAATCACTACCGGAAATTCTAGCCCTTTGCTACGGTGAATGCTCATAATCCGAACCAGGTTTTCGTTTTCACCTAGAATCCGGGCTACTCCCATATCTCCACTGCGGGCCTGAATCTTATCCACATATTTAATAAAATTAAACAAACCCTTAATCGAGGTATCCTGAAACTGGCGAGCTCTTTCCAGCAAGGCCTTCAGATTAGCCTGCCGTTGCCGTCCCCCCGGCATGGCTCCAACATAGTAAAAATAGCCGGTTTCCTGGAGTAGTTTCCAGATAAATTCGTCCATAGGAAGATAGCGGGCCTCTTTCTTCCAGTGGGCCAAGTTGTCTATAAATTCCTGTAATTTAGCCTTAAGCTCATTATCATGTTCAGTTCGGTAGGTTTCCATGGCTTCATAATAGCTTTTGGCCTGGCTCTGTACCCTTATTTCAATGAGCTCATCCGTGGTAAACCCGGCGATAGGAGAACGCATAATGCTTAACAACGGAATATCCTGGCGGCGGTTATCAATAAGGCGAAGAAGATTAAGTACCAGGGTGATTTCGCTGGACTCAAAATAGCCACCAGTCAGGTCAGCATAAACCGGTATTCCCTCGGCAGCAAAAACATCCCAAAAGGCGGTAATGGAGTTGCGGGTGCTGCGCATTAAGACTACCATATCCCGGTAATCCAGGGGGCGATAGTTTTTTCTTTTATGATCATAAATTGGTTTACCCAGCAGTTCCTTAATTTTACGTGCTGCCAATCGGGCTTCTATCTCGGCGTCCCCTGCCTGAGCCAATTCGTCATGTTCATCATTTTCCCGATTTTTGTTAATCAGGCAGACCTCAATAGGCCAATCTTCGGTATCACTATTCTCCAGTCCGGGATAAAGGGCAGCCCAGGTGTCATAGGTGATTTCGCCCAGATAAGGGGACATTATGTGGGTAAAAATATAATTGGCCCCATTAAGGATTTCCTTCCGGCTGCGAAAATTAATGCTCAAATCAATACGCTGCTTTAGTTTCCCATCAGAATTCTGAAACTCCTCCATTTTATTTATAAATAAACTCGGATCAGCCAAACGGAAACGGTAGATACTCTGCTTAATGTCACCTACTAGAAACATATTATTATCTCGTTTAATACAGTTTATAAGAGTCTCTTGTACCTCATTGCTGTCCTGGTACTCGTCAACAAAAATATATTGGTATTTTTGCCGGTAATCATCGGCAGCATCTGGGTTAGATAATATAGTTAAGGCATAATGCTCCAAATCGTTAAAATCTAAAATACCTTTGTCTGCTTTGCGTTTTTGGTATTCACAATTAAAGTCGATTACCAGCCTACAAAATTCCTGCATCAAAGGGTATAAATCATTCAGATCCTGCAGAAGTCTGGAGGGCTCCTTAAATAGAAATTCGCTGCCCACTCCCCCGATTAGTTTTTTGCCTTCATTACGCAGATTTTGGGCCTGCTCTTTCAGGTTATTATCCACGTCCTTGCTTACCCGGGGCAGGCGGGTATATTTAATGTCATCCAATCTGGCAGCCAGGTCAAAAATGTTCCCCTGGTTCAGGGTTTGGAGTAGTTCCTCCACTATTCTTATATCATCCTGTAGAGCATCGGCATATACTACCGGTCCATTGGGGCGGTAACAGACCTGTAAGGCCTCCCCAAAAAGGTCTCCTGCCGCCTGCAGTTGGGCACTAATCTGCTCCATTATACTTCTGACCCATACGCAGTTAGGAAAGTCCTCTTCGCCTAAATTAAAATCGGAGGCTCTGTCCTCCAGCCACTGTTCAGGGTATGGCTTACATTGGGCAAATTCATAGGCTCGTAAAACCAGTTCCTGCAAACTTTGGTCACTGCGACTGGTACCAAAGGATTCCACCAGGTTAAGGAAAATGGGGTTTCCTTTTTCATACTCGCTTTCAAATAAATCTTCCAAAGTCTCCATTTTAATTAAATCACTTTCCATGCTGTCACTTATGCGAAAACCGGGGTCTATACCTACTAGGTGAAAATAGCGGCGTATGACATCGGTACAGAAAGCATGAATAGTACTGATAGAGGCCTGGTTCAAGAGTTTTAGCTGCCGCCGCAAGTGCTGTTCATTTTCCGGTTTGTTTTCCAGCTGTGATTGCAGGGTCGTGCTAATCCTTTCCCGCATCTCCCCGGCTGCCGCCTGGGTGAAAGTTACTATTAACATGCGGTCGATATCAACACCATCGTTTAAAACTAATTGAATTATACGCTGGACCAATACTGCGGTTTTGCCGGAGCCGGCAGCGGCTGCTACCAGGAGGTTACAGTCCCGCGCCTTAATTGCATTTGCCTGGGCTTCAGTCCAAGTCACCAGCATCCACCTCCTGTTCAGCTCTTATTTTAAGAATAGCGTCATTGTCCTTTAATGGGGGCAAGTTGCGGTAGTTATTTCCGGGTAATTGCCGGTCAAACTGGCAAATAGAGAGGTAAGGACAATAATCACAGGCGGTTTTATCTTGAAGTTTATAAGGTTCAATTTTTACTTTTCCCCCCAACAGTTCTTGACTAAATTTTCTCAACAAATTATCAACATGGCCTAGTAAATATTCAAAATCCTCTTCACTTAAAACGGCCGAGTTAGAATTAAAGCTATCATCCTTTTTTAACCCAGCCGGAATTATATCAGAGTAAGAAGTGATTTCCCTGTCCATCTCCCTAACAATATTTACATCCTCCAGCACCAGCCCCCGTAGCTTAAGTTCTTTTATAAGCTGCTGTTCAATTACTTCCTTAATCTCAGCCTCGGTCTTAATCAAGGGGTCATCTATCTTAAAATAGAATATTCCTGCCGGTTTTAACATTGGTCGTTCTAGTTCCTGCCCACCGGCCAGAACCGCCCGTAAATAGATGAGCAGCTGGAGGCTTAATCCGTAATAGGTATCAGAAAGGCTTAACTGTTTATTTCCAGTTTTATAATCAATTATCCTTATATAACCGGTATCTCCCTGATCCAGGATATCTACCCGGTCTATGCGTCCTTCCAGGTACATTTTCTCGCCGTTTTCCAGTTCAATTACCAAAGGCGGTAATGTCCCTCCCTTTCCAAACCTGATTTCATAACCTAAAGGAGTAAAGCCGCCTCTTTTTATATGCTCACTTACGGTCCAGGCAGCCCGACGACCTATTCTTTTTAAACGCTGGCTCAGATAACGATAGCGATTATTACTGAAAAACACCCCTTCTCCCTGGGCGGTGAGCATTTCATCCATAACCTTGTCCATCAATAACTCGCAATCTTCGCGCCCTATCCCCTGCCATTTTCCCGGTAGTTCTTCTATTTGCAGGGCTAATTCCAGCAGGCTGTTATGAAACAATTCTCCAATATCAGGAGCCTGGACCGAAAACTCTTTTCTTTCCCGGGGCGACAGGCCGTAATGAACGAAATGGGCAAAAGGACAAGCAATAAACCGCTCCAGGCGCGTGACGCTGCTCCGCAGGGGTAATTTAAACAGCTGGCGGGCCTGTCCGGGGCTAATAGTATTGACCTGGTTACGGTGGAAAAAGGCCTTTTCCGTATTATTGCAATGTTCCTGCCATTGGTCTTGCCGGCGGTACCAATCATAAACGTCCCACCAGAAATCTTCTATCGGTTTATTATCCAGGTGAAGTCGCAGGTTTTCAATCAGGTGTTTAAATGTGCTTTGGGGGCGGGCTACCATCTGTAATTGCCTCTGCCGGTCATTTATCAATCCGCTATCTATCTGTAGTCCAGGATAGAGATAGCAGAGACGATCTAACAGCAATGATGGACGCAAAGCCCGGCCTTCACTATCGGCTGTAGCATAAGATAGGAAAAGTTTCTGGCGGCACTTGGCCAGGGCATTGTAAATAAGGAAGTTTTCCTCAGCCACCTGCATCTCCCGACTTTTAGAAATTTCCATCTCCTGACTGGTCAAATAATCACTTTCATCAGTAGATAATATGCCTTCCCGGGATTTAGTCGATGGAATAATACCATCATTTACCCCTAAAACAAACAATGCTTTTATGTCATGGCTTTTAGAGCGCTGGATATTGCCCACCAGCACCTGATCTACGGTGGTAGGAATTATGCCCAGTTCATGGGAAGAGAATCCTGCCTCCAAGACCTTAATATACTCCTTCAAGCCCCCCTGTTGATCGCCCAATATTTCTACCATTTGATCAAAGGTGTCGATAACCATATTCCAAATCTGGGTATATTCATTAACTACCTCATAAATCCCTTGCTCCCATAATTCCTCTATCCAACTCTGTATTTTCTCCTCAACTTCCTGCTTTTCCAGGTAGTCATATAGAACCCGGGTAATACCGGCAAAACTTCCTTGCTCGGATAGAGCTGCTTTCATTTCCTCCAGAGGAGTTATAACCGTTTCCCGCCATTGGTTTAGTTCCTCCAGTTCAGCTTCCTCTCCCCAGGAAAATGGTTTTATCCAGCGGTTACCACGGATGCCATTACCCAGTACATAGTTTTCCAGCTTTTCACACGATTCATTATCCAGGACTCCCAGGCCCGTTTTCAAGCTGCGGAAAATGTCTTCATAAAGATAACCCCGCTCCACACAATGTAATGATGCCAGTATAAATTCGATAATGGGATTATCCATAATGTCCTTTTTCTGATCCATAAAAATGGGAATGCCATATTCCTGAAAAACTCTTTTTATAAGTGCACTATAGCTATCAAGATCATTACAGATTACCGCGATATCCTTCCAGCGGTATCCCTCATCCCGCACCAGGCTAATCAAACGAGTAGCCAGATCTTCAACTTCGCTGTCGGGATTGGCTGCAGCAAAAACACTTAACCGGGTAACTGCATCCTGGTATTTGCGGCTGGGATAAGCATATAATTCCCGCTGCAGATGCAGCAGTTCTTTATCCCTGAGCCGGTCGGCAGCAGTAACGTCAATATTTATTTGACTGGTAGTTATACCATTATTTCGCGCTATTTCATTAAGAGTACGGTAAGTTTTCCGGGACAAAATAAAGAGATCTTCATCTCTTCGCCCGTTATCCTTATTAAGGGTAAGGCTAATGGTAGTTTCCGGACACACAGTGATAAGTTGCTCTAAAATCCTCATACTCTGGGGAGAAAAAGTAGCGAAGTTATCTACCCATATCCGGGAACTGGATAAATAACGACTGGAGGGCATCTTTTCAATAAAGAGATTAATGAAGTCTTCGCTATCAATGTAGCGCTCTTGCAGATAATCGTTAAAGTGCTGGTAAATCAGGGTCACATCATGCAGTTTCCGGCCCAGCAAGGAGTCTTTATCAACCCTATCCTGTATTTGCTTAATATCATCAATTCCAACTGCTCTTTGTTTTAAATCGGCTAAAAAATCCATAAGCTCATGAACGAATCCATTCTGACGGCAGGAATTTTTATAAACCAGTAACTCCCCTTGAAGTTGCTCTATAACCCGGCGCAATACCATGTTTCTTCCCTGTTCATTGAGCAAAACCCGGGTTAAACCGCCGACCTCATTGAATATCCGCTGGGCCAGACGGGTGAAACTAAGGATTTCCAGCTGCATAATACCTTTAAGCCCGGTTTTATCAATGAAATCCCGTTCTGCCTGCAGGGTGTATTGTTCCGGAACTAATAATATTAATTTCTCCCGGCTGTAGGACTCTATCATATGTTGATGAATTTCATTATATATGTAATAGCTTTTGCCCTTACCAGCCCGCCCGGTAATAAATCGTAAGGCCATTTTAAAATCTCCTTT
>CAZUFR010000024.1:0-8121 GCA_964619655.1 uncultured Syntrophomonas sp.
CACCATGATTATTAAGTATTCTGTGAAAAAGGCGGTAATCTTATGCAATTATTCTAACCCGTATTTGCTAAGCATACGCAGGTACGCGGGTGACAGGGGGACGGGGTTGTTGACACACACTAGTGTGTGTCAACAACCCCGTCCCCCTGTCACCACGGGTCTACTCTACAAATTCGTATCCCAGTTAGCCAGATATTCCTCCTGCTCTTCGGTTAGCGCATCAATTTGGATTCCTTCTGCCTGCAATTTCAAACGGGCTACTCTCTGGTCAATTTCTGCTGGTACATTATAGACATGATTACCCAGACGGTCGCGGTTTTCAATTACGTAAAGCAGTGACAGGGCCTGCAGGGAAAAACTTAAATCCATTACTTCTGCCGGGTGGCCATCGCCGGCAGCCAGGTTTACTAACCTGCCTTCAGCCAGCAGATAAAGTCGGCGCCCATCCGCCATGACAAATTCCTCGATATTATTCTTCAGTACCCGGGTGCTAACGGCCAGGCTATTTAAATCCCCTTTACTGATTTCCACATCAAAATGACCGGCATTAGCCATAATGGCATTATCCTTCATTACTTCCATATGCTCTTTGCGAATGACATTAACATTACCGGTAACCGTAATAAAAACATCCCCCCGGCGAGCAGCTTCAGCCATAGGCATTACCCGGAAACCATCCATAATAGCCTCGTTGGCCTTAATTGGGTCTATTTCGGTTACAATTACCCGGGCTCCCAGGCCTTTGGCGCGCATGGAAACTCCTTTACCGCACCAGCCATAACCCACCACTACCACCTCTTTACCTGCTGCTACCAGATTAGTGGTACGATTAATTCCATCCCAGACTGATTGGCCGGTACCATAGCGATTATCAAACAGGTATTTCATATAGGCATCATTAACGGCCATCATAGGAAATAGTAAGGCCTGGTCATTATCCATGGACTTAAGGCGAATAATCCCGGTGGTAGTTTCTTCACAGCCGCCAATAATTTTTTTAGCTTGTTCAGGACGGTCTTTATGCAGGGTAGAAACTACATCAGCGCCGTCATCAATTATGGCGTCCGGCTCGCAGTCCAGCATTAACTGCATGAATTTTTCGTATTCCTCCGTACTCTCGCCATGAATAGCAAAAACGGTAATCCCGGAGTCAACCAGAGCTGCTACTACATCGTCCTGGGTGGATAAGGGGTTGCTGGCACAGGCAACTACATCCGCCCCGGCAGCTTGCAGGGTTTGCAGGAGATAACCAGTTTTGGCCTCCAGGTGAAGACAACAAGCTATAGTTTTATTTTTAAGAGGGAGGGTTTTTTCAAAATCATCCCGAAGAATATTTAATACCGGCATATATTGCTGTACCCATTCTAATTTTTTGTAGCCGTAGGGTGCCAGGGACAGGTCCTTGATGATTGATTGTCTACCAGAAATTTGTTTTGAAGCAATATTCATCTAATTACCCCCAAAATAAATATATTTACTACTTGATTTGCAAACTTATTGTACATATAGAACATTATAGCAAAAAAACGTACAATGAAAATCGATTATCTGGTAAAATTATTTAATAAGTGGTTATTTAAATGAGGGAATATTTTTGAAAGTTTTATTATTTAGTTGGGAATATCCTCCTCATATGTTTGGGGGATTAGGGCAGCATGTTTTCGACCTGAGCCGTTTTATGGTGCAACAGGGAGCAGAAATACATATCATAACCCCGAGAGTAGAAAATTATCCCGATTACCAGGAAGAAAACGGAGTACATATTCATAGAGTGGGCAGTCCCTACCTGGAAGGGGAGAATTTCAAATCCTGGACCTTCAGGTTTAACAGTGATGCTGTTAGGGAAGCGGTAAATATTAATTCCCGCATTGGCGGTTTTGACGTTATTCATGCGCATGATTGGCTGGTAGCTTATGCTGGTCGAGCAGTTACAAAAATATTTGAAATTCCTCTGGTTACTACCATTCATGCTACTGAACATGGGCGTAACCTGGGATTACATAACCGTATGCAAATGGAAATTAACGAAATAGAAAAGAACCTGGCTCTGGAGGCGGACCGGGTAATATGCTGCAGTCAATATATGCAGGATGAGATTACAGCATTGTTTGGACGTCCCCGGGATGATATTGTTATCATTCCCAATGGAGTAGATCCAGACATTTTTTTGCCTATACCTGCTGAATCCAGATTTAATATAAGTGAAGAAGATAAAGTGGTTGTTTTTCTGGGTAGGTTGGTACCGGAAAAGGGGGTTTGGTATCTGCTTAACAGTTTTCCTCAGGTACTGGCGGAAGTACCACAGGCTCGTTTGTATATCGGGGGAAAGGGACCTTTGTTAGGTGAACTTAAAAGGCTTACGCAGAAACTGGGTTTGGAGGAGAAGGTTGTATTTACCGGGTTTATTTATCATGAAGAGCGTAATTTTATTTATCATAAGGCCCGGGTAGCTGTATTTCCTAGCCTGTACGAGCCCTTTGGCATAGTAGCACTTGAAGCTATGGCCACCAGGACACCGGTTATTGTGGGGGAGGTAGGTGGATTGGCGGATATAGTGGAAGATGGAGTTACCGGGTTAAAGGTTACTCCAGCTAATGAAGAGGAGTTGGTCAGAGCTATTATCAGAATACTGAATGATGACAGTCTGGCAGATCAGCTTTGTAGTAATGCCAGTGACATCATTGCTTCAGTATATAACTGGGAGGTTATCGCCCGGTCCACTATTAAGGTTTATGAACAGGTTTTAGAGCAAAAGGGGAAGAAGGTATTTAATTTAGGTTAGTTACTGGTCTTCTAATCTACGTACAGTTAGAGAAGGAAGGGTGGGGCCAGGTGAATTCAAAAATATTGCTGGTTTTACATAGCCATATTCCCTATGTTAAAAGGCAGGGAAGATGGCCGTTTGGTGAAGTATGGCTGTTCGAGGCCATGGCTGAGACCTATATCCCTCTCATACAGGCCTGGGTCCGTCTAAAGGATGCAGGCGTCAACAATACCCTATCGTTTAGTTTTAGTCCTACTCTCTTAGAACAGCTCAGATCTACATACATACAGCAGGAGTTTATTTCCTACCTGCAAGAACGGGAAACACTGGCACTGGAAGATGAACGTTATTATATGTCCCGGGGGGAAAAGGATATTGCCCGGATGGCGTCCTTTTACCGGCGTTTTTACCGTGATACCCGCCGCGATTTCATAGTTGAGTTTGACAAGGATATTGTGGGAGCTATAAAAAGAGTACAGGATGAGGGTCAGGTTGAAATTATTACTACTGCTGCTACCCATGCCTACCTACCTTTGCTGGATTCCTCTGGTCTGGAGTACCAGGTGAAATGGGGTAAAAGGGTATATGAGCATTATTTTGACCGTGAGCCGCGGGGGTTTTGGTTACCAGAATGCGGATACTTCCATGGTATAGAGGATATTCTTATTGAAAATGGGTTTAAATATTTTTACGTTGATAGCCATGCCATCGAAGGAGGAAAACCGATAGAGGCGTTCAGTCAGGGGGGCGAAGAAGCGGAAGTGGAAATTGCCACCTTTGCTCGTACCGGATTAAGTACCTATCGACCTTACCGCATTAAGGACAAAGATATAATTGTTTATGGCCGTAATTCTATGGTGAGTCACCAGGTTTGGTCAGCAGACTATGGTTACCCCGGAGATGCCGACTATCGGGAATTTCACAAGCAGGATCAGCGTTCCGGTTTTAAATATTGGAAGGTTACAAATCGCAAAACCCTGGATGGTAAACAGTTATATAACCCTGATCAGGCTGCTCTGCGGGCGAAACAGCATGCGGTTCATTTCGTAAAAAGCCTGGAAGAAAACAGTCGGGAAGCGAGGAAACTGGGATTTAATGCCCCATCTATAGTTGGTTGCTATGATACGGAACTATTTGGCCACTGGTGGTGGGAAGGAGTAGGCTGGCTGGAAGAGGTAATAAAGGAGATAGATTTAAGCAGCAAACTGGAATTGGCTCTGCCTCATGAGGTAGGACCACCCAAACATGAAGCTCAGGTTTTTGAATCTTCCTGGGGTATGGGAGGAAAACATTATGTCTGGGATAATAGCGAGACAGCATGGATGTGGGAGATTATCAAAAAGGCGGGTAAGGAATATGAAACCCTGAAAAAATATGCTGATGGTAGCGATATACACTCGTTAGCAGTGTGCCAGGCCCTGAAGGAGTTAATGCTCATCCAGAGCAGCGACTGGTTATTTATGGTAAGCAATAACCTTACCCGGGATTATGCGATGAAACGCTTTTTTGAACACTATACCAAGTTACTGCGGCTTAGCAACTGTTTGCGGAGTAACCAAATAGATGAAGAATTCGTTAGATGGCTGCACCAGATTGAGTACGAGGATGATTTCTTCAACCAGATTGCGCCAGGAGGTTTAATATGAAAGGTTATATTGCATTTTGCCCCCATTTTCACCAGCCCCATTTTCAATTACATAAAACCCGAGAGGAAGCTTATAGTAACTCCTACATACCCTGGCTAAAATTATTGCAGGATGCGGTAAAGCTGGATTCCTTTTATATTAATTTGCATTTTTCCGGACCTTTTCTCTATTGGATCAGGGATGAGAAGAAAGAGTACCTGGATACCTTCAACACCCTGATGGCCAGTGGCAAAGTAGGCATCATCGGAGGACTGGCGGATGAACCTTTTATTCAATTATCCTCCCGGGTCGATGACTACTTGTACCAGCTAAAAAAATATGACCAATTACTGCAGGAAACTATAGGGATAAAGGCATCAGATTGGCAGGGTATCCACCTGGTGGAACGGGAATGCGGTGAAAGTGTACTGCGGGAAATTACCCGGGCGGCATCGCTGATTCAGGCACCGGCTATTTATTACCTGGACGTGGAAACTTTTTACCAGGAACATTTCTCCTACCCAGGTTCAGATAGCGATTACTGCCTGAAACATTTTGGTTTTAATGACCCGGTATCTATAACTACGATTAGTCATATTCCAGCCCAGATGCTTTTCTTTCCTCTGCGTGATGAGATAGGGGGACAGGCATTTCATGTTATGCCCATACATAGCCAGTTTCGCTATCAGCTTTTAAAAAGGCAAAGTTTTACTGCCGATGATAACGTCATCATTAAACCAGCCCACTATTATTTTTATATCAAAGACGCCCTGGAAAATGCTTGTCAAATGGTTAAAAGCTATGGACGGGATATAAAACCGCTCCTGCTTATTTTTGAAGATGCCGAAAAATTTGGACAGTGGAGCAAAGACCCCGAAGGTGACCGGGAATGGTTAATGGAGTTTTTCCGCCTGGTCGATAATGACCCCGATATAAGTTTTACCGGGCTTAAAAGCTATCTTAAGTCCCAGGGTTATTTGGATAGCTACCCGGTTGCCAGCAGTCGCAGCTATATTGAGTGGGAGAATTGGACTGCCAAGAGGGGTATTAGGGGAGTAACTTATGGAGATGAAAGGCTGCGGCGGATGATTTGTCGCCTGCGCGATGTGGAGCAGTTACAGGACCACCTGGAGAAAGCAATTTTGCAGTCATTTCGCCAGAGATTGGGGATTGAACTTCCACCGTTAATGGACGATATAATACAACGGTCTTTATTAGAATCAGCCGAGAGGTATGAATTTATTTCTTATATTCTCCAGCAATACTATGAGCCCCAGTTTAAAGAGGACTACGAACTGCTTAACCGGGTTAGGAATCTGCTTTACCAGGAAGACCCTAAATGGGCCAGCCGCCATCCGGTTTATGGTTCATCACCCTATTATGATGTCCAGGGTCTGGCCTATATGGAAATGGTAATAAAAATATTGCACTCCCGGCTGGAGATGATTAATGCTGGGGATTTCAAGCCTGCAGCTGTCAGGGATTGGGATTATGACGGTAAAAATGAGGTAGTGCTGGAGAATGAAGAACAGACGTTGGTTTTAGACAGTGAAGGCGGCTGTATCAGTTACCATCATGTTCTGGCTCCATCTCTTAAAGGTAATTACTCGGCTATGCGCGAGATGGTAGCTCGCGATTTAAGTACGGTTAAGGCTTATAATTCCGTTTTCCGCTATTCCTACCCTCTGGTATTTACCGAGACTGACAGCAGTATAAACTGCCAGTTCTACGAGGAGGGGGGCCGGCGGGAACGCTGTCGTAATTCCCTGCGTTGTGAAGTATTGATTGAGAGCAATAATGAACTTTTCAGTCTGGGTGATTTCGATATGGGAACTTATACGATTGAAGAGCAGTCTGAAGATGCTCCCCATCAGAGGGTAAAAATGAGCTATTCTCAGACCATAAATATTATGGATAATATGCCTTTACACATAGATATAGAAAAAGAATTCCAGCTAATGGAGGGATCTTTACAAATAAGTATTAAGGCTAAATGTCAGGGGGGGGAGAAATTTAATTTAATTTTAGCTCCCCAATTGGTAACCTCGGCCACCCCATCAGATGAAATGGAGTTCAGGCCCCGGGCGGGTCTAGGATTAATCTCTACCCTGGATGAAGACCGGAGTGAGTGTTATATACAGAATTTGTCCCGGAGTATCGGGGATGAGTTGGAGTTTTACAATCAGAAAACTATAGTTAAACGGCCGCAACGAATCGATTACCTATACCAGATTTGCAGTGGTGATGGTAATTGCTTTAATAACCTTTTAAGCCTCAGTTTGGAATCAAATAACCGTTTGCCTTATCTGTATATTGAACCGGCGGTAAAACATTATTACAAAAACTATGTCTTTCCCGAACAAAGCCAACTGGGCTATCATAGCTCCGGTTTAATGATTAGACCCTTTATTAGTTTTCAAAATGGTGGGGCTGCCTGTAACATCGGCATAAGCTGGGACTTGGATACTGATTTTAAGGACGATTACGAACAGTTTATTTGGTTGGTAGGTGGAAACAACTCCGGTCTGGGCCGGTAAAAATAAAAGGGGGTTATATAATGATTTTAGAGCAGTTTTTTAATTATTATTTTCGGTCCATCGACGAGGATACGTTAAAACAGTACCGCGAACTCCTTCCCACCACCGATTTGGCCGCAGCTTATGCTGACCTGTTTTCTCGCAGTGATGAAGAGGCTATTGCCTTTCTACTAGATTTTCACGACCTTACTGCCCGTTTGCGCCAGGAAAAGCCGGAACAGGCTATTCTTTTTAATGTACATAATAACATTTGCTTTCCTTTCTTCATGGAGTATATCTGGAAAGTAATTAGTGAAGAAGAACGGTTAAAAATTCAGGAAGCCTCAGGTAAACAGGATATTAGTGAGATAACAGCCAGGCTGCAGGAAGATTTAGCCCTACGTAATTGGTTCCGACAAGAAATTGGTTCTTCTTTGAGTCAGCAGGATCTATTTACATTAAATGAGATTATAGCCCTGCAGAACTTTTCTTCCGGAGGAGAATACTCCTTCCTTAAATATGTTTACCCCCTGATACAAAAGATGCAGGGTCGGGTTTTAGATGCGGGCTGTGGAGCAGGTTTTGCCACTTTAGTAATGAGCCAGTTTCTCACCGTACATTCGGTAGATGCCTGCAAGGCTCGGCTGGAAAGAGCTATGGCCTTATCCGCCATGATGAAAAAGGGAGAGAAAAAGACATTTCCTCGGGTTATCAGGCTGATTGAGGAAGAACTGGGAACTATGGCGGTACAATGTGAATTTCCCAGTGCTGAGGATTTGCTGGCAGGTACATCCGAGGAAGTAACCTTTACCGAAGGAAGTATTGATAGTCTACCTTACCAGGAGGGCTATTTTGATAGTATAAACTGCCTGGATGTGCTGGAACACACTTATTCACCTGAAGAAATTATTAAAGAATTTGCCCGGGTGCTTAAACCCGGGGGGAGAGTATTTATTACTGCTCCTACCCGTTATGGAGAGGTAGAGCAGCGCATTTGGGAGAGTATTGAAGGTACTATTTTCCCGGCTATGCTACATATGCATCATTTTGACCCGCAATCACTGACCGGAATGTTTGAACGCAATGGGTTTAAAGAGGTGGAAGTGGTACCTTTTGACTTTATGAGCTGGGAGGAATTTCTGAAGATTGGCGAAAAATCTCCGGCCCGGGAACTGGTTGAGGAACTGAGAGCTCATCCTTTTGAACAGGTAGCCCT
>CAZUFR010000024.1:8221-13143 GCA_964619655.1 uncultured Syntrophomonas sp.
AGATATTGTGATATTTGGGTAATACTTATAAAAGTAAAGGTGTTAATAAACTATTGATTCTATTAGGCTTTGTTGATATGATTCTACTATACTGGAAACGTTAACTACAGTCGACGTTTGAATATAAGGAGGATTTTAAATGGCAAACGAAGGACCAGTCCTGGTAGAGGTGTTATTCGGTAGTCATGCCCCCACCGGTGGTGGTTGAGCAGGTTGCTCATCAGCAGCCAGTTGTGGCTCGGTCGATTATGCTACTCAGACGGAAAAGTTAGCCGAAAATCTTAAAGAAGAATTCGGTGACCAGGTTCAGGTAAATTATATAGATGTCGAGAAAACCAGCCTGAAGGACTACCCGGTAATAAACCAGGTTCTGCAAATGGGTTATCCCTATCCTATTACTCTTATAAATGGTGAACCCAAATTTGCTGGCGGGATTATGCTGCCAGAAATCAAGTCTATAATAGATGAACTGTTAAAATAGTCTAATACTGCAGAAGAGGGCTTTTGGCCCTCTTTTTTTATTCACACAGGGGGACGGTTCTCTTGTGTGTATTTATCTATAAATCATGGTCCACAAATTCGATATTTGCTTGAAAAACGGTATAATATATAAACCAAGGGAGGTTGACCGATGCAAACAATCAGGGATGGTGATGATTTAAACAAATATCATATTCTGACCTATGGTTGCCAGATGAATGTTAGGGATTCGGAAATCATGGCCGGATTGTTGGAGGCCATGGGTTATTCGCCTGCGGACACGGTGGAAGATGCCGATATAATTCTATTTAATACCTGTAGTGTGCGTCATTCTGCAGAAAACAAGGTTTATGGCAAACTAGGTGAAATTATGGTCTTGAAGAGGAAAAAACCTGAAACTTTGATTGCCTTCGGGGGGTGTATGGCGCAGTTATCGGAGGTACGGCAGAAACTGAAAAAATCCGGGGTAGATGTAGTCTTTGGCACCCATAATATTCATGAATTACCCCATCTAATTGAAGAAGCCAAGTCTAAAAAACAGGCGGTTTATCGGGTGTGGGAGCAGGAAGGAATGGTGGTAGAACCTATGCCTTCTCAACGCCGTCCTGGTCTTAGCGCCTTTGTTAACATAATGTATGGCTGCAATAATTTCTGTAGTTATTGCATAGTTCCTTATACCCGGGGACGGGAAAGGAGCCGGCAACCTGAAGCTATCATAAAAGAATTAGAAGAGATTGCTGCTCTGGGCTATCGGGAAGTCACTCTCCTGGGGCAAAACGTAAATTCTTATGGCCATGGCCTGGAAAAAGAAATTGATTTTGCCGATTTGCTGGAGATGGCATCTGCCGTGGAAGGGATTGACCGCATCCGTTTTACTACCTCTCATCCTAAAGATATGTCAGATAACCTAATTGATGCGGTGGCAGTCTTGCCCAAGGTCTGTGAGCATATCCATGTACCCTTGCAGGCTGGTAGTAATGACGTATTACGCCGAATGAACCGCCGCTATACCCGTGAACATTACCTGGAACTGACCCATAAAATTCGCCAACGTATACCAGGAGTAGCTATAACCAGCGATCTCATTGTTGGTTTTCCCGGGGAAAGTGAGGAAGATTTTCTGGATACTCTGGATATGGTTAAGAAGGTGCGCTTCGAAGCAGCATTTACCTTTATATACTCTCCCCGCAGCGGCACCCGGGCTGCCAGTTGGGAAGGGCAGCTGGAACTGGAGGAAAAAAAGAATCGTTTACAGCGCCTGAATCAGGTTCAGTATCAAATAGCAGCTGAAATAAATCAGTCTATGCAGGGTAGTATTAAGGAAGTAATGGTAGAAGGACCAAGTAAGACTAATCCGGAAAAACTTGCATCTCGTACGAGAACAAATCATATAGTGATATTTTCTGGACCAAAAGACTTAATCGGGAAGTTAATAAATGTTAGAATAACAGAAGCCAGAACTTTTTCCCTGTTTGGGGAAGTGGTTTAAATAAATTAGCAAGGGGATAGGAATTTGAGTACGGAAGAAATTATTAAGGTTGCTTTTGAATTAGGTAGCGCTATTGCCCAATCAGAAGAAATGATTAACTTGAAAAATCAGCAAACTGAACTTATGGGCAAGAAGGATGCTTACGATTTGATTATGCGTTATCAAGATGCCAAGACCCAAATGGACCACAAACTCATGGATGGTTTGCTGGTAACCCAGCAGGAGGAGGCTCATCTGGACATTCTGGAACAACAGATAAGCAATAATCCTGATATTCAGATACTACTGGCAGCTCAAGAAAAACTGGAAAACCTGATGCAGGCAGTATACTTTGCCATAAACCAGGCAGTGACCGGCGATTGCTCTTCTGGTTGTGATTCCTGCGGTGGTTCCTGCCACATGTAAATTAGTACAATAATAAGCGACAGTAACGATGGGGCAGACCCGTGTGTCTACCCGGCCGACTACTGGACCCCGTAAGGGTGAATCCCGTTGCATATAGAGCTGCCTATTACGGGCGAACACATGGGTTCGCCCCTACTGATTACGTGCATATATTATTTTAGAAAGGCTTGTAGCAACAAGTCTTTCTTTTTAGGAATGACTGGGGGAGGTACAGATTGGCTTTGGCCCGCTACACACCAATGATTGAACAATACCTGGAAATAAAAGAGCAGCATCGGGATGCCATTGTCTTCTTTCGTCTGGGCGATTTTTATGAAATGTTTTTTGAAGATGCCCAGGTAGCCTCGCGGGAACTGGATATAGTACTGACGGCCAGGGATGGCGGGGATGGTAAAGTCCCTATGTGTGGTATACCTTATCATGCCATGAATAATTATATCTCCCGCCTGATAAGTAAAGGGCATAAAATAGCCATCTGTGAACAGGTGGAAGATCCTCGGGAGGCCAAAGGAATTGTTAAACGGGAAGTTATCCGTATTATTACCCCGGGTACGGTCATAGAAGATAACCTTCTGGAGGAGCATAAAAATAATTACCTGGTCGCCATTGTGGAAGAGCACAATTTAACCGGATTTGCCTATACTGATATATCTACCGGGGAGTTTAAGGTTGGTGAAATAGCTGAAGGTGCTACAAGTCATCATGTACAAAATGAACTGCTGCGCCTGGCTCCAGCCGAGTGTTTGCTGGCGGAATATGATAGCTTTACCCGGGAATGGTTGGATAAGCCCGAAGGCGGCATGGTTATCAGTCCCATCGATGAGAGAGCCTTAAACCTTAAAACTGCACTGGGAATATTAACCGAGCACTTTGGGGTAGCTTCCCTGGAGGGCTTTGGTTTAAAGGGATATACCGCCGGGGTTCAGGCTGCTGCCGCTATTATTCTTTTTCTGCAAGAAACCCAGAAAGGTATTTTAAAACATCTGCGTAGCCTTTCCGTTTTCAATAACGATACCTTTTTAGAACTGGATTATACTACCCGGCGCAATCTGGAGTTAAGCTCCAGTTTACGGGAAGGTAGGCGGGAAGGGTCTTTACTGGGTATTCTGGATCAATGCTGTACGGCTATGGGTAAAAGGAATCTAAAAAGGTGGATAGAACAGCCTTTAAAAAACATTGTAGAAATTAATAATCGATTAGATGCGGTTGAGGAGCTTAAGGAAAACCTGGCTTTAAGAAGTGAAATCAGAGAAATTCTAAATGGGGTTTATGATTTGGAAAGACTGGCCGCAAAAATAGGCGGTGAGATTGCTAATCCCCGTGATTTGCTGGCCTTAAAATATTCCATAACGGCTTTGACCAAAAGCAAAGAGGCGCTGCAGCAGGCTGGTTCACAACTATTATCTCACTTGGCCGGGATGGACGACCTGCAGGATGTTTACGGAATAATAGAAGAATCCATAGATGAAGAGGCCCCACCGGGAATCAGGGAAGGAAATATTATTAAGGATGGATTTCACCCGGAAATAGATGAGTTAAAACAATTATCCCGGGATGGCTCCAGCTGGTTAATAAATTATGAAGGCGAGGAAAAAGAGCGTACCGGAATCAAGTATCTCAAGGTAAGTTATAACAAGGTATTTGGTTATTACATAGAAATTAGCAAATCCAACCTGCATCTGGTGCCCCCGGAATATGTGCGCAAGCAAACATTAGTTAATACCGAGCGTTTTATTACTGATGAATTAAAGCAATATGAGGAAAAGATACTGGGAGCCCGGGAAAAACTTTATAGTCTGGAGCAGCAGGTTTTTATTGAAATACGGGAGAAACTCTGCCAGCACCTGGAACGTATACAGGACAGTGCCGCTAAAATCGGTATGCTGGATGTAATTGTTTCACTGGCGGAAGTAGCATATCTGAACAATTACCAGCGTCCCCAGGTAGACAACAGCGGAGTAATAGAAATCAAGGGGGGGCGCCATCCGGTAGTGGAAAAAAACCTGCAGGATAGTCGTTTTATACCTAATGATTTAAAGCTTAATCGTAGTGAAAATCGTTTCGCTATTATAACTGGTCCCAATATGGGGGGGAAAAGCACCTATATGCGACAGGCGGCCCTGCTGGTAATCATGGCCCAGATGGGTTCGTTCGTACCTGCAGATGGGGCCCATATCGGTATAGCTGATAAAATATTTACCCGGGTAGGAGCGACCGATGATTTAGCCGCCGGGCAAAGTACCTTTATGGTGGAAATGGTGGAAGTAGCCAATATATTGAATAACGCCACTGCGGACAGCCTGATAATACTGGATGAAATCGGGCGCGGTACTAGTACTTATGATGGCCTCAGTATTGCCCGGGCGGTAAGTGAATATATCCATGATAGGATAGGGGCGCGAACTTTATTTGCCACCCATTATCACGAACTAACCACTTTAAGCGATGAATTTCCCGGAATATTTAATCTTTCCGTTTCGGTTATGGAAAGTGGTGACACGGTAGTATTCCTGAAAAAGGTACTTCCGGGTAAAGCTGACCGCAGTTA
>CAZUFR010000025.1:0-12514 GCA_964619655.1 uncultured Syntrophomonas sp.
TGTAAATATAACAGGGTACCACCGCAGTGTTGATAAATTGTAGGGGCAGACCCATGTGTCTGCCCTGCCGATCACTAAACCCGGGATAGAATTGCTGACCACGGGCGAACACACGGGTTCGCCCCTACGCATTCCAGTACCTTCCACCCCTTTCGCCCTGGTCTGAAGCCTAACCCTCACTCCTTAACCCAAAAACCCCTTACTTTGTTGAGCAATCCGTTTTTAGTACTATGCAGTGCTTCTCGCAACTGCTGCACCGGATTTTCGGTTTTCCAATTACCCGGTTCAGACATGCTGATTAGAATTCCCGATAATCTGAACCAATAGGTAATAAACCGATAAATAGGCAGGAAAAACATAACCCACCAGATTTTCTTTACCCTCTCCCGATAAACGACAGGAGCCTCCCTGAGCGCAACCAGAAAGTAAAGGAAATCCAGGATCAGATAACATACATACAAACCGGCAAATGCAGCCAGAACCAGCTGTAGAGGATAACCCAAAAAGTATAGAAATGGTATAAGGAAAGTCCAGGTCATCCGTGAAAAAGCCAGGGTATGATCCACCACCAGCATACGCCCGGCATAATTGCCCAATCCCCCAATAAACTTTTTATTATTATCAGCATAAAGGGCACTCACCTCAATCTCCCCTCTTTGCCAGCGCACCCTTTGCGAATACAGCTTGCTCCAGGAAGAAATCGGTTCTACATAAGCAATTGCTGATGAAATACAAGCCATCCTTGCTTGGCCCTTCATCTGATACTGCCGCAGATGAAATGTCAGGTCTGTATCTTCCGATACTGTACGTTCCGAATACATAAATGATTTTAACATTACATCCCGCCGGAAAGCAGAGAAAGCTCCTGCCAGAGTAAACAGATTATTGGTCAGACTCTGGTACCTGCGACCAACATTGAAGGCTACCAGATATTCAATCTCCTCGCAATAATGAATGATATCAATAAAGCGAGTTTGTTTTCCCAGCTCTTTATCAATATGAATACCTCCAGTAGCTGCTACCAGTAAAGGGTCATGTTCAAAACTTTCCACCATGCGCAGCACTGCATACTTATCCAGCCAGGCATCCGAATCCACATTGATTATATAATCTCCTTTGATCATATAGATACCTGCATTTAAAGCAATAGATTTACCTGCTGATTCCATACTAATCCAGTTCATATTGGTAAGAGGATAGGTATCCTGAAATTGACTGTAAATATCAAAACTCCCATCGCTGCTACCATTGTTTACACAAATAATCTGTATCTTCTCCAACGGGTATTGCTGGTTTACTATTGAATGAAGGCATTTGAAAAGGGTGTCAGCTGAATTATGTACCGGCACAACTACCGAAACATAGGGCAAATAGCTGAGGTCAGGAATACTTGCCCTTTCTTTACTCTCCGGAAATATATATACCATTACCATGTAAACCAGGGCCATGGTTGCGTCTATCGCCAGGGGAGCCAGCATCCAGATTCCCCAGAACAGAAGAAAAGCTAAACTTCTTTCCCAGAAGATATCAAACATTATCTTTTTGCCTCCAGATACTTTGCAAAGATGGGCGGGTAAACAAATACCAGTAGACTACAATCGCCAGCAGGAAAAAAACTAGCCGACCAATCAAGGTATGAGCAATATATAAGGTATCTCTGCCCCCACTGTTAATTACCAGTACAATGGTAAACAGGCGTATCAGGTTAATAACAAATAGAGCTATTAATCCACTCAGGGTATAAACAACCCTTTGCCAATAATTAAAAGCAGGGAAAAACCATAGTAAGCCCAGTAAAACGCAGGACTCCAGCAACCCGGAGCATTCTATATCGATATCAATACAGGTCCAGCTGTTTTCCAGCGCCAATAGTACCAGCACTGTTCCTGGTGCCTTATCAAAAATAAAAGTCTGAATACCCAGGTAAGCTAACCCGTGATGAAGAAAAAGGCCGGTCCACTGCTCCACTGCATATTCTACAGCCGAACTTCTAACGGCCAGGATAGCCAGAATAGTCAAGCCTACCGCCGTCCAAGTATAATAAAAAATCCATATCCGGTGTTTATGTAAATAATAGCCAACTAAAGCCCAAACTAAAGTGCCTAAAATCCAGTAAATCATGCCTTCATTCTTTTCCTAATGAAATAGGTACCAGTAAGTAAAGCCACAACGAAAATCGAAATTAAAGCCCAAAGCGGCATAATGGGAATAGGCGACCACTGGATATCGCCGCTATCCGGGCAACGATCATTTATTATATGATAGCTTTCTACATACATTCTTATAGACTGGGCCGGAAACATATGTAAATCATCCATAGAAACGCTAAACTCACACTTGCGCCCACCTCCGGGCGTGCTCTCTCCCCAATTGCCCGAATAGCTCTTCATATATTTGCCATTACCTTTGTACAGGTCTATAGCTACCAATCCATCTAGAAATGGATGGTACTGAATCAGAAGGTAACGGTCGTTACCGTTATGATATATTCCGTTATCACTTAAATCCAGGTTTAAGCGATATACTGTAGGTACCGGGTCATTTTCATCTCCCCAGCCCCGCCGTTCAATCATAAAATAGAGATTACTGTCATCATCATTGGTAGCCCAATAAAACTTCAAAATATCCCCACTGGGATTGGAATCATAGGCACGATCATTCATGCAGGCCTGCCCCTCCCAGTCGTCAAACTGACCGTCGAGGGTGATGGGGCTGGCGGCTAATAAATTACCGGTAAAGGCTAACAGAAATAAGCACATTACTATCGTACCTGTTATGATTTTAAACTTCCCCATGTTATACCCCCCATCTTAAATCTAATATAGCATAAAATATTTACTACTAGTTAAAAGCCAACTTTTAATTGTTCAATAAATTAAACTTGGTATAATATACCGAGGATAGAAATTCCTAAATAAATCACGCATTATATAATGTTTTATGATTGCGAGTGTGGCATAAATGGCAGGTACAATCCTTCCCAATACCTTAAGTATAATAATTCCCACCTATAATGAAAGGGAAAATGTACGTACAATAGCCCAACAAATTGCTCACGTCCTTAAGGATGACTATGAAATAATCTTTGTTGACGATAGTAACGATAATACCCCGGAGATTTTGCAACTGTTAGCCGCATCAGATTCCCATGTAAGGTTTGAACATCGAGAGAATGAAAGAGGACTGGGAACCGCTGTTGTAAGGGGATTCCAAATCGCCAGAGGTAGCACCATTGCAGTAATGGATGCGGATTTACAGCATCCCCCAGAACTTCTAAATACTATGCTTGCAGCTATTAAGACCGGTGCTGATATAGTAATTCCAAGTCGCTTTATTCCGGGCGGAGATGATGGGGGATTAAATATTGGGCGAAAACTAGTTTCTGCCACTGCACGATATATGGGTAAGGTTATGTTAAAAAACCTTCGCCCCATAAGTGATTGTACCAGTGGTTTTTTTATGTTTCGTAATGAGGTTATCAAATCAGTAAATTTGCGACCTATTGGTTGGAAAATTCTTATCGAGATACTGGTTCGGGGCAATTATGAACGAGTCATCGAAGTTCCCTATCATTTTAAGGCACGTAACATTGGCGAGTCTAAAATGTCTATGTATGAACAAATAAATTATATTCGGCATCTGCTTAGACTGGTCAAGGATAGCCCTGAAGACAGACGATTTTATTACTTTGCTATGGTAGGATTATCGGGCGTATTTGTTAACATGTTTATATATTATATTCTTACCAGGCTCCATTTGGAAGTTAAAATAGCTGCTTTTATTTCCGCATCAATCGCCATGTTATGTAATTTCATTCTTAATGATAAAATCACCTGGGCCAATGTGAGCAGCAATTCTATTTGGACCAGAGGCAGCAAATATATCATTACCTCCGTGATTGGCATAGGCATTAATATTATGGTATTACATGTTTTTTATTACCGCTTACACTTGAATCATCTATTATCCAATTTAATCGGAATTTCCTGTGCAGTTTTATGGAACTATTCCATAAACAATTTATGGACATGGCCTTCTAGCAATCATAAAAATATCCCTGTTGTGGAAAAATGGACTTAAACTTAGTCAGTAATATTTGCCAGACTATCATTTAAGGTATTTCCTATTTTATTCATCCATATTTCTATCTTGTTCGTCCCAAGTATGATTAAGATGAGTATAATCATCGATAGTATAGATAAAGCTATACCCAACCATCCTACCCAGGTCATACCATAGTGAAAAGATACCGAATGCTTACCAGCGGGAAGCTTCACCAGCATGAGGTTCTCCAGATTATTAATCGCTATTGGTTTACCATCAATTTTAGCCCTCCAACGATCTGTATAGGTCACTGCTATTACTACTGGAGTAGGTTTATTGGCATTATATTTAAAAGTGAAAGAATCATAACTCCATTTGCTATTAAGAACTGGAAAGGAAGTCGGAATATAATTTTTGTTAGGATTTCCCATGTCCAGGACTTGTTCTAATACGGCAGCCCATTCTTTGTTATTGGGGGCTTCTGTTTCAAAACCATAGTTTATTATTCTAGCTGCTTTAAGGTTTTGGCTCATAGCCATACCAACAAAATAAACCTTATGATTTCCTACATTTTTATACCCCAGAGCAGGTATATGCTTATCTCCAGAAACTACCTGCATCAATACCTCATCCAGATTACCTATAGCCGGATAACGCCCGTTAGGATCAACCGGCAAAGATATTTTTTGCTTAAAGGCGCTATCTTCATTGGCGACCAGTTTTGAACCCGATTTTACCGTTTCCCAATAGGGCATAACCCCTAACAGTGGCCAAATCTCTTTATTTCCCATCTCCACAATAACGGTTTTTCTATCTACTGCCAGCTCTTTCACCATTTTTTCCATCTTATTAAAATCTTTCACTTCTGGTTCTGCCAGGTAGATAAGTTCAAAGGTTTTTAAATCCGACATAGAGTAATCTTCCAGACTCTCAGTTTGCCCCTCAATTAACCAGGGAAAAGTCATTACCAAACCGGATGCTGCTCTACCAATAGCAATAGCATTTCTTTCCTGACGTAAAAAATAAGCAGGGGGGGAAGGATTAAACAAAACATCTCTATCGTCACCGCCATCTCCAATTAACTGGAATCCCTTTCCTATCATGGCCTCTTTAAAACCAGCATAATCTCTACCTACAATCGCTGTTCGGGTATTCCAATTTAACAGGTTACGAATAATATAATCATTGCAGTCGGATGACAGGGCAACATTATGGACCCAGAGGGTACGGTTGTGAGGCGTACCTTCTATATTCCATCCATCGATAAGGTTATAACCTTTGAACACACCCAGATATCTTACCTCGCACCCTCCGCTTTTAGATATCCAGGCTAATCGGCCCCGGCCAAAATAGTCATTTGCTGTTGCCGCTGAATCCAGTTCCTGAATATACGAGGAAAAAGCATCCATACTCAGTGGAATTACCTTCGGATTATTATCTATACAAATTACAATCACTACTACCGCAATTATCAGTCCGGATAACATCTTATACAGAATACCCGATCGAGTCCTTGCTACAATACCTTGAATAACATAAACAATAAGTATGGTCGCAGCCAGTACCCCAAAACTTAAAAATCGTCCGGTAACCAGATTATCATGCATGGGGAGAAGACGATATAAGGGAAATGCATCACCAAAGGAAAAACATATGCTAAAAACCATGGCAGCAATTAAAGAAATTATTATTGCTTTTGATTTATTGCCCTTGAGGATTAGCAGAGAAAGCAGTGCTAGCAGTAACATACTTGAACTAAAGTAAAACTCCCCGCTGTGTCTCACTGCTGGTGTAAACCAGTTAAAATGCGCTGCCCACATAGTAGCTGCACCTGGTAAAAGATAAGGGACTAATGGATGTTCAAGATGAGTAACCCCGGGTATAACCCAAAACGACATTATCCCTACTCCCATTATTAATCCACCAATGTACAAACACAGGTCGATGAAGCGAATCTGTTTTTGTACCAATAATACTAATACTATAATTCCGGTACAAGCAGCTATTATATAAGCATGCATAGGTTGTGACAGCACCAGCAGGCCTAACATCAAAGACATTAATAGCCAGGCCTTAATGTTACGATTACGCAAAAACCAGATCGTAAAAAAGAGGAACCAGGGAGTTAAGGCAAAAATAGGACCCTGGGCTACTGATCCCCACATAAGCAGCATCCTTAACAGGTAGGGCTGAAAGGAATAGATAAATGCACCAGCTATTCCAACCCATGGTCCAATCAGGCGATAACCAAAATACCATACCCCCATAGCACCTATTAATTGCGATATAAATATAAATATGGCTAACGTCAGGGTAATATCTTGGGTCAGCAAGTGGATTAAGCCTAAAATCAGAAATGATAAAGGTGGATAATATTGGGTTACAGTGCTTCCATTATACCAGTGCGGAAACCAGGAAGGCCATATTCCTTGTTGCCAACAATCTGCCAGATATTGTACCCTGGTAAGGTGTCCTAAACCATCAACTGTAGCTGGATATAAACTACCAGAAGCAGTTAGAAGCGGCCAGATGGCATAGATAATTGCAAGTGCGGATAAAAGTAGAGCAATACTTATCTCCAACCACATAGCGCGACTTGAAATTATATCACCAGTATATTTGTTTTCTACCTCTGAATTGCTCATTCTATCCCCCCCACAGGATAGTAATTCCTTATCTGACACACTCCATAAACATTAAGGAATACGGCATACGCAACAAGCCATGGCGTATATCAGTTTTTACGGATTTAAATTCCGCTGGAATTAAACCCGGATAATCATTCTGATATCTTACATAATCTCCTCTATCCCTGGACACCAGCCCGTGTTCCAGCCAGGGTTGCCCGTGAAAGAATACCGGATCAATAGTTATTGTTCGGCCCCCTGGCTTAAGTACCTGGTATGCCAGTTGGAATAGCCTGATGGCATCGTTATCATTAAGATGGTGAAGCACTCCAATAGCGATAACAATATCAAATAATTCCTGTTCTTTGATTATATCCTCATCCAGCTGCTGGCAGATAAAATTCGCCCTCCCGCCAAATCTCTTCCGGGCTGCATTAATATATACCGGACTCATATCAAACCCCAGGTATTCCGTATTATTGGGCAGATGTTCTACAATATCTCCCGGGCCACAACCAATATCCAGAATTCTTTCCCCCGGTTGTGGTTTAATATAGTCGCTTACATATATCTTTCGGGCTGGCCCCTGCCCTACCATGGTAGAAAACAACCTATAAACCAATGGGCTGGCCAGGATAAACCGAATGTCCAGGCAATTCTTGCCCATAATAACCTCCTCTATTGCTTACTTCAGGATTTCGTATACCATCGTGTTTATAATCATTCTCTAAATCTAATCCACAGGTTCCGCGCACTATGTACAACGGGCGTCGCTTAGTCTCGGTATAGATACGACCTATATATTGACCAATTATACCAATGGTAAATAATTGCACTCCACCGATGAACAAAATAACTACCATTAGAGATGGATAACCAGGAACCGGGTTACCATACAGGAGGGTGTTAATTATCATGTAGAATCCATATACGAAGGCAAAAAAGGCAACCATTAACCCGAAATACATTGACCACTGTAATGGCAAATAGCTGAAAGAGGTGATACCTTCCATGGCTAAATTCCATAGCTTACGGTAATTCCATTTTGTTTTCCCGGCAAAGCGGGCATCCCTTTTATAGGTAATACCGGCCTGGCGAAATCCCACCCAAGTAAAAAGCCCCTTCATAAAGCGATTACTTTCGCGCAACTCCTTCAAGGCGTCTATTGCCTGGCGAGACATAAGACGAAAATCTCCTGTATTTACCGGCATATCCAATGATGTAAGCCTCTGCATGCTTTTATAAAACATAGCTGCCGTCCATTTTTTAAAACAGCTCTCCCCTTCACGTTCAACTCTGGTGGCATAAACTACATCATATCCTTCCTCCCATTTAGCAATCAAATCAACTATCAATTCGGGAGGATCCTGAAGATCCGCATCTATAGGAACCACCACTTGTCCGCGGGTAAAGTCAATACCCGCAGATAATGCAATTTCTTTACCAAAATTACGAGATAAATCGACTACCTTAAAATGTTCATCGCGATCATTTAATTCCATAAGTAGAGCCAGGGTATTATCACGGCTACCGTCATTTATGCAGATTACTTCATAAGGCCGGCCTATTTTTTGCAAAACAGTAGTCAGTCGCCTGTACAGGGTTTCAATATTGGCTGATTCGTTAAACATGGGGACAACTATACTTATGAATATCTTTTCATGCATATCCAGCATTTGCCTTTAATCAACTCCTTCTCAACCAGTATATACTACCGAGGCCGAAGATTAAGATTATTGCTATACTTATCGAGATATATAGTCCAACTTTATATATGGGTGGATTAATTAGCTTAAAATCAATTCTGTGATTTCCTGCAGGGAGTGTCATACATACGAGATTTTCATAACTATTGGTTTTTACCGGCTGATTATCGATATAGGCATGTAGCCCTTCCAGGTTAGCAACCGGTATAATTACTTCCCGTGGTAATAATAATGAGTAGGACATGGAATAGCCATCCGTATTTGTCTGATAATTATCTATCGGAATAGTATTTTCGCTTCTATAGTCAGGTAATAACCCCAGTAATTGTTGTAGCATTTTTATAGCTATGGGATCACCAGTTAGAAAAGCATGATAAGCAGGATTTCCCCCCAAAAACCAGACCTTGTTGCCTTCAATTTCCTTGTATCCCCACGCCGCAGCCGAGTTCCCGTAATATTTATAAGACATCAGCACTTCGTCCAATGCCTGGGGTGCATAGGTTTTCCAGGTGGAGTAGTCATTGGCAAAGCCATTGCAAGTAACAGTTTCCTCGGGACTGTTAAATACTAATTGATGTTTAAGCAATACTGGTTCGGCATATATTCCCAGGAATTTAGGTTGTTTGGCCATGACATCCAGAGGAAAACCAGTAAAGTCTACTACTACTTTACCCCCTGATTTAGCATAAGCTCGAATCCTCTTTTCAGCTTCATCCTGTTGTTGCCACTCCGCACCAGTCAAAATGAGCATTTTATATTTATTTAGTTCGTTAACACTATAACTATCAATTTTTCTTGATTTACCAATCTCTATCGATGGGAAAAGCATGGCATAGGTGCTGGCATGTTTTCCAACAGCCAGACATGATTTGTCTCTAACACACATATAGGGGCTAACCTCCTTATGCCATAGACTTACATCAGCTATCTGTTTTTCTTCGCTGTAGCCATATGATAATGCCATCTGTTTGAAACTAGCTGGCCGTTTTACCGACTTAGCATGTGCCATAAGATCTGTAGCCCCCAGATGTTCCAGTTCTCTAAAAAGGAAAGGATACCAATTATATTCGAGT
The DNA here is from genome assembly GCA_964619655.1 of uncultured Syntrophomonas sp. Lineage (GTDB taxonomy): Bacteria > Bacillota > Syntrophomonadia > Syntrophomonadales > Syntrophomonadaceae > UBA4844. The sequence continues at coordinate 9,451 of CAZUFR010000025.1, forward strand.
GCGGTATTTAGCAACATTATGTTTCGCGAGGTAGTAGCTCCTTGCCAGGCCCAGCCAAAAACCTGTTCTTTTTCTGAATTAATCGAAAATAAGTAGGAGGGAGCAGATCCCATGGAACTCAAATCCAAAGTAGCCGTCCTCCAACCATCTTTTTGCTTAATACTGTCAGCAGCATCAACCATATGATAAGGCTCGACACTGGTTATCATTAGAGTATTCAAAGAGTAGTAACTATCTAGTAGAAGAATAACAAATATACTAATAAGTAATATTCCCAGGTATTTCTTTTGGGATTGTTTAAGCTGGTTTAAATACGGAATGCTAATAGCCAATCCCCCGGCTAATAAAGCAAAACTAGCAAAAGTGGAAAAACGCAAGGGCCACAGAATATTGCTTAGAGGCAGTAGTTGATGTAGCCATGAAAATGCAGGAAAAGTTAATAGTACTAGAAATACCCCGGTTATAAGGAGGCCTTTTGCCCAGGCCGGTTTTTTACGCCATAAGCTCATGGCTATTATGGTAATGATAAGCAGAGCTATTCCCCAGTAAAACTCATCCCGGGTGCTAAAGCGAAAAAACGGATTAAAGGAAATATTGGCTGCTATGTATTGAATGCCGCCAGTAGCACCCGTACCCATAGAGGTAAGGCCTCCCTTTAAACTGGGAAGTAACCACCAGGCTGAACTCATAACTCCAAGAACAATGGCACCCATGCCGTACACTAAATTTCTAAAACCGCAACCACCAAAAAGCCACCATAAGAAGCCAAAGATTGATAAACCAATTATGTACACCGCACCAATCATAGCATGGCATAAGATCACAACATGAATGATAACTAATGTAACCAGTAACGGCCAAACCCTTTTTTTACCCTTTACCGTTTCCATAAATGCATAGAAAAGCAGTGGTAAAAACCCGGTTGCCAGTACACGTGGTAGATTCCCTTCTGATAATGCTATTCGTACATTATCAGGCCATATCAACCAGATAATCCCCAGCATAACTGCCGGCCATAAACCAATCCGGCGTGCTAGTAATAAACAACCAGTTCCTCCGAGTAATGCACAAAAAAATATGTAATAATTACCCGCCACAAAAATGTTTTTAGTAAAATGATTGATCAGGGCTAAAAGGTAATAGGGTAAAGGTGCCCAGTACCTGAAAGGCTGGCAACCATTATACCAGTCGGCCATAAACTGGGGGTAGTAATTCCCGTTTAATATCTCCCGGTACAAAAATTGAGCTTTGAATAAATGTCCCCAGGTATCTGAACCCCAGGGATAGACTTTATAAAGGGGGGCATTGAGCAAAGGCCAGTAAGCCCATATAGCTACTCCCGAAATAATTAATATGGCAAGGAGAATTTGCCATAGCGGGTAGGCAGAATGTTCTGTCTCTTCTTCAACTGAACTGCTACCTATTTTTAGACGGGTTTTAATGTTTTCCATGATCCCTGCAGGCGATCCAGAAGGAGAAGCGTTTCCTGATGCTACCATTTTCTCGCCATTAACTTCATCTATAGCCTCCGAGGGCTGAGTATGCTCAGGAATTATATCATTGGTACTTACCAGTGCCTCGGATACCGGTTCGTCCCCGGATAAAATCCCTGTAATAATTTGATTAATGTCCTGCTCCAGATTGGATGGGGAAGGAGAGGACGAAAGTGAATCGTCATTATCTACACTAAACGCCACTTCTTTTAAAGTCTTTTCTATTACTGAAGCTGATACTGCTTTATTATCATGGCTGGAGAAATACTGCGGCAACCGCTCCGTAATCTCGATGCCCTTGGTTGGGTTTTCCCACACGGAAAGCCTGACCAAATCAACATCAAGGTTTTCCAGGGCGTCATATAATGCATTAAAAAAATACACAGTGATGTTTTCGGTGAGGGGTTCGATGATATCAAAAGGGGAAATGTCATTGAGCACATTTCTTTGATAAGGTGCTAGCAGTTTATTCAGGAGCTTATCCAAATCCTCAAATTTAATAAAGGAATTATATTTAACCGGAACTCTAGCTTCAGCCTGTAACTGCCAGGAATGCCCATGGGGCTTACCCTTTTTATCAGCAAACACCATATAATGGCGGGCATTGAGAAAGGCTACTATTTTCATAGTGATATAGCTGGTTTGCTCTTCCGTCTTGCTGTTTTCTATATTTAAGTCATTATTTCTTTCTTTGCTTGAAAAATCATCACTCATATTTTTCCTTAATTAACAAAGAAACTACCTTGCTGATGTAATCCAGGTAACTTCTTGTTTCTCCATACAAAACATGATTCTCGCTACACGGCGTGGCAGGAAATCATTTCCTGCGCTATATCAGTCTTTTCTAGCCAGTGGGGAAATTAATTTCCCCGCTACAAATAATAGAATCAGGGGGTTTTGCAGCGGAACCACTATGCCATAATATTATCTCTTTGTGTCGTTATTAACAACATCTTATTGTTTCTGAAATTTTATGCTATTTTCTGGGAATTTTTGTATTCCAAGCATTACAATTTGAACCGCTGGATTAACCTGTCAACCGACTGCATGTTATCTTCCAGTTCATCTGATACTCGCTTCAATTCAGGGGTTAATTCGGCAATCTTGGTCGCATTATCGGCAATAGACTGGGAACCATAGGAGGCTTCTACCACAATAGCTGAAGTAGCCTCAATAGAGGAGTTTATTTCAGTCATGGCCTTTACCACCATGTTAATGTTTTCCTGAAATTTCAGGGTAAGGTTATGAAATGTACGGGAATCGTTAAAGTATTGCTCCCCTATTTTGCCCATTATTCCATAATCACGAATAACAATCTTATTAATGAAATCCAGCAGGCCATTGGAGTTGTTTATCAGATTATTAATAGATGTCTGTAACTGGGATGTTAATAGTTTAATATCATTTACCGTTTGAGCCGAGTCTTCGGCCAATTTCCGTACTTCATTGGCTACCACGGCAAAACCCTTGCCGTGTTCTCCCGCCCGGGCCGCCTCTATGGCAGCATTCAAGGCTAACAGATTGGTTTGCCCAGCAATTCCGGATATTTTTTGGGCCAGGTGACTAATCTG
>CAZUFR010000026.1:0-12137 GCA_964619655.1 uncultured Syntrophomonas sp.
TTTGGATAAGGAAAAATAATATGTTTAAAAGGAAAAGGAGGTTAACGGATGGGCGGACGGCGAGTTATAGCGGAAGCAAAGGGAGTACTGTTTAGGAGTTGGCTATGATGATTACCCCGGCTACAATAGTCATCAAACCCAGCACCCGTAGAGAGGAGACTGGTTCATGCAGGAGCAGATAAGATAAAAGCACTACCAGGACATAGCCCGAGGCAACCATGGGATAAGCTATGGAGAGTTGCACTTTGGAAATAGCAAAAATCCATACTACAGCAGATAGGGTATAAAGCAATAAGCCCGAAAGGATAGGGATGTTGGTAAAGTACTTGAACAGCAGGGCCAGAAAGCCCAGGCCCGTAGTACTAACCTGCGAGGTCCCCATTTTCATCACAACCTGTCCACCGGCTCCCAGTATTATGGAAATGAAAACTAAGATATAGGGATGCATAGTATCCTCCTATTAATACATAATAAGTTTAATAATAAAGTTGCCGAGTAAGTAACTTCGGATTTATGAACTTTACAAACTGTTTAGAGTAAGGTGAGGAGTAAGGGGGCGGTTAAGTAAGTACTCCTCATTCTCCAAATCATTTTTTCCCCTTTTCCTGCCTTTCATATGAACTAACGTAACCCTCTATTATTTTCATACACTGTTACGTCCTCCAACCATGAAGGGTTTATAAAGCCCCACGTAAATTCATCAATTTCTCTTTTCTCCTAGAAAAACATTAGAATTACTACTAATAAAACGGTATACAATAATACCGTTATCAGGATAGGTTTGTCTTGTAGCAGTATTTCATCCGGTTGACCACCCTTATTTTCAATATGGATTAAATACAGGTAACGAAATATGCCGTAAATAACCAGGGGAATAGTCCACATCAAATTCAGGGTGTGACCTGAAGTAAAGGTAAAAAGAGCATAGCTTATGATGGTGGCGGTAGTTACTATACTGTTCATTTCATCCAGCAGCCGGGTGGAATAGGAGTTAAGGACCTTTCGATAATCACCTTCCGCACCCCCGACCTGTTCAACCAGGGTTAACTCATGGCGCCGTTTGCTGATGGCCAGAAATAAGGCTAAGAGCATGGTACAAATAATAAACCAGGGGGTCATGGGAACATCGATTACATATGCACCCCCTGCTGCTCGCAACACAAATCCGGTGGCAATCACCATTACATCTATAATTACAACATTTTTCAAATAAAAAGAATAGGCCACATTTAAAACAAAGTAAATAGTCAAAATAAGCCCAAACCAGGTGCTAAGATAATAACTGGTCACCAGTGAAGCTAATAACAGTATACTACCGGCACAAATGGCTATTACCGGAGGTAAATCACCAGAAGCCATGGGACGGTTTTTTTTGGTGGGGTGCTGCCGATCCAGCTCCAGGTCCACGAAATCATTTAAGATATAAACAGCCCCGGAAACGAAAGAAAAAAGTATGAATCCGGCTACCGCAGCATAAACCATGTTAACCGTAATATCGGGAATAGTAAATATAAGGGCAGCAAATACCAGCAGGTTTTTGGTCCATTGTTTGGGGCGAAGCTCTTTAATAAATAGCAGGACGAGTTTCATTATAATCGCTCCTTTATAAACCTTCCAGTTTTTTGACCGATGATAAATAAGCAGATAACAAAAAGAAAGAGCAGGGGATAATTATACCGGGCCTGGCCTTCGAAAATAAAATAAATGGCCAGGAAAAAGGCGGTATTGAGGCTGGGGATAAGTATGGCATGGCTGAGCCTTTGCCGGGTAAACAGTCCCAGTAAGAGGGGTTTAATACTTAATAGCAGATACAGAATTCCCGCTGAACAAAGAATGTAGACCAGTATATTAGCCAGGGTATAGAAAGCATTTAAATTACGCTGGAAACTAATGGGGTTTTCCGGCTTAGTTTCAGCCATCCCATTCATGGTCCAGGCCTCAATATCCCAGGATCCGGAAAAAAAGGTCTGCTTAATGCGCAATAAGCCTAGCCGGGCAAAGCCCCCGGGATTGTCTTTAATCCATTGTTTAGCAGCTGGTTTCAGTAATTTATCCAAATGGGGAGCTAATTTTTCGCTACCCTGACTTTTAATCAGTTCCACCTCTATTTGCTTTTTTAACTCTGGAGAAGCAGGGACTTCCTTTAGGGGCATCCAGGCGCCGTTAACGTTAGCATCGTTGTTGTTTATATACAATACATAGCCGGAGTTATAGGATATGGGAATAAAACTTCCGTATTTGTTGAAGTTGCGCAGGGTCCAGGGGGAAACCACCACTATCATTAAGAGGCTGGCAGTAAGCACTAAAACCAGAGTTTCCCGCCCATCCTTGTTTTTTAACCATATATATAGGCCAACCACCAGAGGGTAGGCTAAGAAGAAGGGTTTAGTCAGGGCCGCCAGACCTATAACCATGCCCAGTAAGGGGTAGCGGATCCAGTTTTTAAATGAGTAAAGCTGTAGAAAAATAATTAGTGCGAAAAGAAAGGTAAAAAATACTTCCGTACCCACCACGTTATTATAGGCAATATAATTGGGTAGCAGAGCTACCAGAGTGTAGGCCCCATACACCACTACTTTATTTGAACTCAGTTTTCTAAATATCAGGAACATGAGAGGTAGGGAGAGAGCAGATAAAATACAGTTAAAAAGTTTGGCGGTGTAGACCAGGTCATTACCCATCAACATATAAAACATGGCCAGAGCAGTTGGATACCCCATACCTTGCCAGGCTACTGGCTGCCCCCAAAGGCTATGACCCTGGTGATGATAAATATTACTGGCTATTTCCTGGTAAGTAGCAAAATCAAACATCTGCATGGTGGGGATATGGTTAATAAACCAGAAACGAATAGCAATAGCAAATACGGTTATAGCCCCTAAATATATCCATTGTAAATACAATTTATTTTTATCAGACACTTACAACTCTCCTCTATACCAGGTGACAGGGGACGGTTCCTTGTCACCCATAGCCGGAGGCCGTACCCTAAAGGGCATACGGCAACCAAGCATGAAAATAGGCGTAATCGAGTTGGCGGAGTCGGGAAACTCCTCACCCCTTACCCCTCACTCTAGATAATTACTCAAGTTCAATTTTGTATCAGCACCTATTTTCTTATTAATCACATGTAGGCATTATACCATTGATAATTGCTACAAAAAAGCAGGGCACAATAGAATAAAGTATATATCACTAAAGCATAATAAGGCTAAAGACATTGAAAATAATGATGAGGTGATAAGTTTGAATAAAATTGTGGCGGTAGAAAACAACCTGGCTCCAATTAAGGATTATCTGCTGGATCAAGGCTGCCAGGTTATAGATGTGGAGTCTGCGCAAAACACCCGGGTAGATGCCGTAGTAATTTCCGGTAGCAGTAAGGATTTATTAGGGATGCAGGATGTTCTGATTGATGCTCCGGTTATTGATGCCCGGGGTAAAACCCCCAGCGAGGTGTGGGACAACATAATGCGGTACTAGGAGATGAGGGGAAAGGCCTGAGGGTGTTACTGGTTTATCCCAAATATATCATCAAACTCTTCACTGATACGAATAAAGGTTGACAGTACCTCGGGGTCAAAATATTCCGGTCTGGTTCTATCGTCTCCCCGGGTAATTATTTCCATAGCCCGGTAGTGGGAGAAGGCTGGTTTGTATGGGCGCCGACTTCTCAGGGCATCATATTGGTCGCAAATGGCTACGATTCTACCCTCTATGGGAATTTCTTCTCCTTTAAGCCCCCGGGGGTAACCGGAACCATCCCATCTCTCGTGATGAGTCAGGGAAATAGACTCTACCATTTGTAGTTCCTTAAATTTAGAGTTAGCCAGGATACTGGCACCAGTTACGGTATGAGTCTTCATAATCTCAAACTCTTCCTTACTTAGAGGACCTGGTTTTAATAATATTTGATCCCAAATACCAATTTTTCCGATATCATGCAGGGGAGCAGCAAAGGTCATAGACTCCACAAAATCATGATCCATACCTAGTTCCCGTGATAGGAGAGGGGTGTATATACCTAAACGTTTATTGTGCATACCGCTTTCCTTATCCCTTAACTCGGCTGCTGCTGATAAGCGGTGTACCATCTCAATGGAAAGCTCGTTAACCGTTTTTAGTGCTGCAGATAGTTCTTTAGTACGCAGGGCAACAGTGACCTCCAATTTCTGTTTGTATTCTTCCTCCAGACGGCTAATACGGGCTAGTTTTACTGCCTTCTCGATTACGGTTAAAAAAAGACTTAAGTCCAGAGGTTTGAGGACAAAATGTTCTACTCCCAGATTAATCAATTCCAGCAGATATCTGGCTTCATCATGGGCGGATATAACCAAGATAATCTGTCGGGGATTTTCTTTTTTAATCTCCCGAACCATGTTAACACCATTCATAAGTGGCATATTTATGTCCGTAATAATCAGGTCGTAGCTACTTTTTCTAAACATCTCCAGACCTTCGAATCCGTTGTCTGCAGTATGTACAGACGTAAAAAAACTCCCCAGCAACCGGGCCGTATTTTGGCGCAGTTCCGGGTCGTCTTCTACATATAAAACGCTTATACCCTTGGCGGCTATTTTTAATTCTTTAGGGTTAATCATAGGTTATTGCTTCTATACAAGCGGAAGCTTGACCGTGAAGCAAGATCCCTCCTCCGTATTGTAGGCAAAAAGTTGTCCCCGACAGTGTTCCTGAACGATTGTTCTGGACATATACAAACCAAGACCAGTACCTATACCCGGCCCCTTGGTCGAAAAATAGGGGTCAAATATTTTATCGATTATATTTTCGGGTATGCCTCCGGCATTATCATATACATCAACCTGCACGTAGTCATTAGTTTCAAAACCCCGGATAATAATTTGGGGTACTAATATCTCTTTGTCGATAAAAGCATCGGAAGCATTTTTAATAAGGTTTAGAAAAACCTGCATTAATTCATTAGGATAAGTGAGAATCGGAGTGAAAAAGGAATAGTCCTTAATCAGTGCTATATTCTTATACTCCAATGACTTACCTATAATACCCAGGGTATCTTCGATAATCTGGGTCATTAACACCTTGTCTTTGGGGTTATCCGGTTTAAAGAAATGGCGAAAATCGTTAATAGTATTAGATAAATACTGAGCATGAGCATTAATATCATTTAATAGTTCCGTAAACTGGTTTTTATCAAACATATCCAAATCCAGGTATACTTGCAAATTACCCGCCAGAGTGCTGATGGATGAAAGTGGTTGACGCCACTGGTGGGCTATCATCCCTATCATTTCCCCCATAGCGGCTAGCTTGGAATTCTGTATCAACAATTGTTCCTGCTGTTTACGTTCATTAAACTCAGTTTGTAATTGCTCATTAAGCTGAGCTAATTCTTCCACCATTTCATTGAGGATATCCTGTTCTCGTCTTAGCTCCTTTTCTTGATATAGATGGCAGTTTTCCCCTTTATTGAGGCCGTTAAATATGGCAATGGCCATATGATAACAGGAATTATAGCCACAGGCAGCACAATTTCTAAAATCCTTGGGCTCAGTTTTATGCATAGCATGGTAAATCTTATGTAATTCAGTTTCGCTGGGTATTCTTAAGGTATTATTGGCCGACAGGTTCTTATACGAGTGGTAGGAAAAATTGTGCTGTTTAATTACATCCTGTAAGAAATCTTTTAACTGCTGGTGCCTGGTCTCATCGGCCCGACTCTGTTCCGAACGAACTGTTATAGCCCGCTCAATCTGGTCCAACGAGCGGCGATGATTAATACAGCCGGGTCCCATATTGCAGCCCTTTTCACAGCTCAGGATATCGACTATAATTGGTAGATTAGGGTCTTTTTTAAAAATTGCCATTTGTAGTTCAGGCAAATACTTATCATATACCAGAGGGCCTTCAATTTTTCTTATTTCACTGGCCTGGGTGTCAGGATAATTATACCGGTAACACTCACTCAATCCCCCGGGGATGGAAAAGTTAGTTGCAATCCCGGCAGGGACCTGGTTATCAAAATCACTTTCTTCCAGATTATCCAGTACGATATTATTATCCTTAAATATTTTCTCTAAAGATTGGTAGATGACATTATATTGGACTATCTGGCTGTCCTGAAATTCGCGCCTTTTGGCCAGACAGGGAGAGATAAAAACTAATTCACTATGCGGGTGCAGTGATTTCACATACACTGCAGTATCATGAACCGGGCTGCCACTAGGGGCCAAATATTTTAACAGACCGGGTTGATAAATTTCAATATATTTGACAATAGCAGGACAAGACTGGGATATAAGGGGCAACTTAGCCTCCCCGGAGGCAATCAGTTCATGGTAAGAGGCCACCGTAATTTCCGCACCCAGGGAAACGTCATACACGGCTTTAATCCTAAGCATTTTCAGGGCAGTAATCAGTTTTTTTAAGGGGAAATTACTGTGTGCCGATGGTGCTACCAGGGCTACCATTTCCTGTTCAGGTAGCCGGGCTATAAATTCAGCTGCATCATCTATAGGGAATCGAGCACTCTTCTCCATTATGCCACCATGGCTTTTAATACAAGCCTCAATGCACCGACCACAGCCTATGCACAGGTGATTGTTAAACTTGACCACGTCGCCACTACCATCACTGCAAACCTTAACCGGGCAGACGGCAATGCACTGGTGGCAGTTAATGCAGTTTTCCTCTTTAATACCGATTACTTCTATTAAATTTGCCATGCTTCACAGGAATTCATAAAAGTATAAACTTTTTACTTTACTAGATAAAGCAGAAAATCCTAGCATACCTGATGACTACAAACCAGGTATCCCCTTCGTACTACAAGTTTAAATAATGACAGAGATTAGCCGGCATGCTAAGTTTCCATGAATACCGATTTCCCCCCTTTTAAACCCCGTTTGCCCTTGTTCACAAATTAATGATAAGTTTCAACACCATTCCGTAAATATCCTTTTTTATTTATGGTATAATTTTCACATTTTATTATAGATACAAAAAGGGGACTGGATTTCTGCTTAACTGTAACAGCAATCCGTCCCCCTGTGTCTGTTTTCGTTATCGGGCCATAAGCACCTTGCTTAAAAAGGCCTGGGTTCTTTCGTGTCGGGGATTAACGATTACTTCCTCTGCAGTTCCTTCTTCCACAATTAGGCCTTCATCCATAAATATTACCCGGTTGGCTACCTCGCGGGCAAAGCCGATTTCGTGGGTTACTACAACCATGGTCATACGTTCAGAAGCCAAATCCTTCATAACCTGCAAGACTTCACCGGTCAATTCCGGGTCTAGGGCCGAAGTAGGTTCGTCAAAACACATGATGTCCGGTTCCATAGTCAGGGCTCGGGCAATGGCTACCCGTTGCTGCTGCCCACCAGATAGTTCGAAAGGGTAATTATTGACCTTATCGGAAAGCCCAACTTTTTCTAATAGCTGCCGAGCTTTATCTTCTGCTTCCAGTTTGTCCACCTGCTTGACCAGCATGGGCGCTAGCATAAGATTCTCCAGTACCGACTTATGGGGGAAAAGGTTAAAATTCTGAAAAACCATACCCATCTTGCGCCGAATCTGGTCGATTTCCTTATCTGAACTATACACGGCATAGCCATCCGAACCATTACGGGCCATAAATTCCCCTTCAATGGTAATTTCCCCCTGGTCTATAGTTTCCAGGTGATTGAGGCAGCGTAAAAATGTACTTTTCCCTGAGCCAGACGGACCGATAATAGCAATTACCTGGCCTTTTTCTACCTGCAGGGATACACCTTTTAAAACCTTGAGAGAGTCAAACTTTTTGTGAATATCTTTTGCTTGTAATATATACATCAGACTTGCTCCTAACGGTAATAGTCAAACCGGGATTCCAACCACTTGAAGAATTGCTGAACCGTACCGGTCATAAACAGATAGAAAATGGCGGCGATAATAAAGGGAACAAAAGTATCATCGCGCATAACATGAGTTCGAGCTACCCTGGATAATTCGCTTATAGCGAGCACATAAATAAGGGCGGTATCCTTGACCAGATTGATTACCTCATTGCCAATCGGAGGCAGAACCCGTTTGAAAACCTGGGGCAGTACAATATTTTTCATTGTCTGAAAACGGTTTAATCCTAGTACATCGGCAGCTTCATACTGACCTCGGTCGATAGACTGGATGCCGGCTCGAAAAATTTCCGCCAGGTAAGCCGAGTAATTCAGAACAAAAGCCAGGTAGGCAGCAATTTCACGTTCCAAACGTATGCCAATAGTCATTAGACCAAAATACATGAATAAAAGCTGCAACAGCAGTGGAGTCCCACGAAATAGCCAGACATAAAACTCCATAAACCATTTCAGAGGTTTAAATTCAGAAATGCGAGCCATACCCATAAGTATCCCTAGGGGTAGGGCTGCCATCAGGGTTAGAAAAAACAACTTCAGGGTTACCGTCAATCCTTTAAGCATGGATGGCAGCAACATTAGAATATAATCCATGGTATACCCCTTTACCTTAAGCAATTGAAAAACATAACAGGCTAACAGTAAAACTGCAAGCCTGTCATGTTAATATTATCAGTAATCAAGCCAAATGGCTATTTGTTAATAATGTCTTCCTTAAACCATTTATCAGAAATCTGACTGGCAGTGCCATCAGCTTTCATGGCATCCAGGGCCTTGTTCATTTCTGCCAGGAATGCTTTATCAGTTAGTCTCAGACCAACTGCGAAATCTTCAGCCCCAAAGTCCTCTTCCAGGAACTTGTATTCCCCGGGATGTTTACTTACGTAGTATTTACCAACTATTATATCGACTACCACCGCATCCAGGCCGCCTCCCTTGAGGTCACGCATGGCCATTACGTTATCATCAAATTCTAACATGTTGTCTTTTATAACTTCATAGGTAGCTTTATCTGCCAATACTGCATCTTGAGCGCTACTTCCCGCCTGAATACCAATCTTTTTGCCTTCCAGGTCAGCTTTGGTCTTAATCGGAGAATCAGCGGTAACTACAATAACCTGCCGGTTTTTGATATAAGGTTTGGTAAAGAGAACCTGTTTTTCCCGTTCTGGAGTAACGGAGAAACCGTTCCAAATAACATCAATATTACCGCTATCCAGCTCTTCCACCTTCGATTCCCACACAATTGTTTGGAACTTAACATCCACACCGAGCCGCTTGGCCGCTTCTTTGGCCAGATCAATGTCAAATCCTACGATTTCGTTGTTTTCATCCCGGAAACCCATGGGAGGAAACGCATCATCCAACCCCATTACAAAATACCCTTTATCCTGGATATCCTGCCAGGAAGTATCGGTCTGAGCCGGTTGCTGTGGGTCTTTGTCTGTATTATTGGCTGAACCACAGCCGCCTAGCACCAGAGTCAATGAGAAACATAATAAGAGAATAAGTACGAGATTTCTTTTCAATCTGACAGCCTCCTTCATACATATACTTAATATCTATATTTTACTTCACTCAATTAAACAAGTAAATGATTAAATGGGGATAGGTCGCTTAAGTTATTTTATTAATAAAAGGTCCTCTTAAGGAAAAACTATAGTAGGGAGTAAAGAAAGGTGTGAATATAATGGAGAAAAAAAGAGTGCGGGAAATTATAAATTCTTTGGGAGTAATCGAGGTTTTATACCAGGGTCGTCCGGTATGGATTGAGGATCTGGATGGTAGCCTGGCTCAGGTCAGGTACCTGGATACCAAGGATAGATTCGAAGTCCCGATAGGGGATTTGCAAGAAAGTTAGAAGCTGCATGCATCAAAATCTACTTGTAGCCAGGTGGTAATGGTATTACTACCTGGCTAGTTTTATACTAATTTCATTCCTATACGTAGCGGAAGCTTTAGCTTTCGCGTTCCTCCAGCCTCACCCCTGCCCCCTCACTCTAGACAATTAGTTAAGTTCTAGATTCGCCCAGCATATACAGTTAGGGGTGAGGGGGCAGGAGTAAAGGTGTAAGGTGGGCTTTTTTAATCCTGTTGTTCAGAAAGAGCGGGGGACATGCGTCCCTTTTCGATTATATGGGGCATGGGAGAATACCAGCAGCTACCCATTTGTTTGATTTCAGGTTTCCCATCCTTATCTTCAATGGTTACCCAGGATTTAATCAGAGCTCCATCCATTCCGGGGTATAGCAGCTTTTCTTCACCTTCCGGCAGGGACCAGTTATTTTTATATACTTTGTGGGCCTTCTGTATTTTTAAGACTTTATGATGCCATTTTACCTGGGGAGGCTTGCTGTTACTATATAATGCTACATACAGGTTATTACCCACTCCTTGAGACCAGATTAGGATAGGGTGAGATAAGTTATTGGTGAACTTAATATCCTTGGCCCCATAGTTGACAGTAGCATCCTGGCCATAAGGCACATAAGGTACTGGCATACTGTGCGCATGTCGTTCTACTACAGGAAGGTTACAGATTACAGCTACATTATATAAAGTTGACGCAATTTTACATACTCCCCCACCAGTTGTACGCGATAACTGATTTCCCAGGTAAACCGGACCTTCTTGAAAACCACGCCACTGGGAATAGGGACCTACAGCAAAGTTTTGGGAAAAAACCTCTCCCGGCTTAATAACCTTACCACGCAGGTACTTTGCTCCCAGGTGAACATTAGCTTCCTCACCGGGAAGTGGGTTAGGGAGTACGGTACGATAGGCGGCCATCATAACGAAGGTATTGTTTTCTTCCTGGGCTTTTAAAAACTCCGGGTCTTTCTCCCAGGGGACTCGGTTAACCGGTCCTGAATACATTCTTTCTTGCACTAATTTCAGCGAGACTTCTTCTTTATTTTCCTCCTCTATAGTTCGAGTGGTTTGGGCGGAGTATTCATTTATTACTATTTCCCGTTTATTATAATGCTTGAAGCTGGCTGATAATAATACCATAAGGGTAACAAAACCAATTAGTAACAAAGTAATAGTAGTTCTTCTATTAAAATACACCTTTCCACCACTCCATTATTACAGCATTTTAAAAATTCCCTATTAGTATTCCGTAATGTCTGAAAAAATACACTAAGTTAAATGAATCCTGATAGTAAATGAAGAGAGTTAAATATGGTCACAATAATTCGCTATATTTAAAGGATATGCTGGGTTGTATTACCTATATTTGCTAAAATAATACCGTAAGTTTAATGGTTCAAGTATTAATTGGCCTGTAACTCAAATTATTGGTGGTGTATATAAAAATGGATATCACAGTGCTATTTATAACCGCTTTCCTGGTAGGTCTTTCTGGAGCTATGATGCCCGGACCTCTTTTAACCGTAACTATTGCGGAAAGTGCTCGCCGTGGTTTTAAGGCTGGTCCGCTTATCGTACTTGGACATGTGATACTGGAGCTAGCTTTGATTATTGCCCTGCTGGCAGGACTCTCTTTTTATTTAAGAAAACCTCTGGTTACTACAGTTATATCCATAGTTGGAGGAGCTTTTTTACTTTTTATGGGGCTTAATATGATAAAAGATGTCCTGCAGGGGCGGGTTACTCTGGAGGGTAGCGAAAATAATGCAGATAAAGGTGTAAATATGCATCCGGTTATGGCCGGTCTCCTGGTTAGCGTATCTAATCCCTTCTGGATTGTCTGGTGGGCTACTGTTGGCCTTACTTATTTAACTATGGCCTTAAAAAGTGGGGTAATAGGGATTACCTCGTTTTTCAGCGGACATATAATGGCTGACCTGCTCTGGTATTCCCTGATAGCTGCAGCCATTGCCGGTGGTCGCAGGTTTCTGAAGCCCCGGGTTTACCAGGCTATTATTATACTCTGTGGTATCTTTCTCATTGGCCTGGGTGGATACTTTATTTCCACTGGAATTAATTAAGGGGGTAGCTATCCGTTTCGCCGCAGATTTACGTAGATATTTTTCTTCAATATTTATGAACGTCAATCACCCTACAGGTACTACTAATGCTTCGTTTGGTCGCTATTAAGGTTGCTGTGCTTAAAGGGTCTGCGTCCTTAATAGCGAGCGATAACGAACATCCGTTTGCCCTATGGGTATGTCCTTTTGCGTCTAATTTTAATTCATAAGCTTAATCCCTTATTAAATCTGCGTAAAGCCTTTAATTATTCCGCGATTTCTGCGTCTATCTACCTTATCTCCGGGGTAATTTGCCAGAAATATACTCTTGGACGCA